>JAPVWE010000010.1 GCA_028572035.1 Desulfobacteraceae bacterium
AAAATATAAAAAGTGGGAAAAACACCTAAGATAATTGTAGTAATATTGATCAGTCTTCTTGTTATAATGTTCTTCTTAGGTATATATATAACGATTGATGAAAAAATACCTGACAATGCCGTAGTTGTTGTAACCTTGGAAGATAAACACTACCATTCTATTCACTTTGATTATATCTGCGTTGCTGGCAAAACAGCCAAGACCATGGTCCTGTCTGATGCAAAGGAGAAAGGTTTTAAGCAAGACCCACATTGCCAAGGTCTCAACTATTTTAGGGGTAACACCCTTTTTCTTTACCAATACATCCTCTCAAAGCTTGGGATGCAGTATAACAGCCGATGGGATAATGCTGGCGACTGGCTTTGGTGAGGGCCAAGTCATTAGTCCATACCCCCCTCAACAATATTACCCAATAAGAAGAAACGATAGAACCTCTTGACTTACTTCTCATTTTTAAGTTAAATTTCCAATACTGTCTTAACTATCAACCATAGTAAGCTTACCAGCACCGAGGCTGAAGACCGAGATGGCTATGCAATTTACATTCTTTGGAACCTCCGATACAGGCCGTCATCGTAAACATAACGAAGACTGGTATCTTTGCAATCCAAAGGAGAGGTTATTCCTGGTAGCAGACGGTATAGGCGGACAGGCCTCAGGTGAAATAGCCAGCAAAGAGGCAATCAAGAGCATAGAAGAGTTTGTTATTCGTTCACGGTCTGAGGATTTAACCTGGCCTATGCCGTATAGACAGGGTTTGAGCCTAGAGCAAAACCGTCTCCTTGCTGCAACAACTCTGGCCAACCACAGGATACACGGGCTTGCCAATCAGAACCCTGCAATGAAAGGGATGGGTACTACCCTTGTTGGATTCATCATCGAAGGTGATCGCTTAGCTCTTGTTAATGTAGGAGACAGTCGATTATACAGGATCAGGGATGGTCAGATAGAGCAACTCACCCAGGATCACTCTCTGGTGGCAGAACAGGAAAGAATGGGGCTCCTGAGCAAAGAAGAGGCGTGGAGACATCCCCAGAAACATATTCTGACTAGTGCCCTGGGTAGTGGGCCTATTGAAAACATAAGAATAGACATTTCCCTTGTTGAGATACTTGAGAAAGACCTATACCTGATCTGTTCCGATGGATTGAATGATATGATTGGTGATAAAGAAATATTGACAACAGCTAACGTTTTTGAAAACAAGTCCCTTAAGAAAATCGGCCTTTCCTTGATCCAACAGGCCAATCTTGCTGGCGGGCGAGATAACATAACTGTTATTCTGCTATCTTTTTAATAAAAAACTTAGGAAAGAAGATATGCCAAGTTTGAATGTCGTAACCAATGATGACCGAAGTTACAGTCTTCCAATTGCAAAAGGAAAGATTATTATAGGGAGGAGTAAAGACAATAATCTTATTCTCTCTGATAAAACTGTTTCTCGTCACCATGCCGAGATAGTCAAAACAAAAGACGGCTACCTTCTAACTGATCTTGGAAGTTATAATGGTACAAAGGTAAATGAAAAATCAGTTCAGAGTATCCTCCTGAAACACAATGACAAAATAAGAATCGGCTTGACAGACCTAACATTCTTAACCGAAAAAAAACAAAAATTATCCCCCGAGGATTCCCTTGTCCTAACCACAGATAGTGATTATGAAAAAGAGCATAAACAAATTTTAGAAAGTCTCTCAGGGAGTGGTTTTAGTGAGTCTCAAGAGCTGTTAGTTTCTGTAGAAGATCTGAAAGGCCAGAAAGAGGTTTCTGGTACAGCCTATCCAGAAGAGGCTGAGGCGGATTCCAGAATCGAGACAAACCTATCGTCATTAGAGCGAAGCAATAAGGTGCTTTTTGTGCTTTACGAGATCAGTCGCCAGTTGAACACCATTCATGATTTCAGGGAGCTCCTGAAGAAAATAATGGATCTTATCTTTATGGTAATTGATGCTGATTACGGCTTTTTGATTCTTACTGGAGATGGAAAAGAGGATCAACTCATTCCTGCGATAGTCAAACATAAGGATGATCAAGCAAGAGATAGGGGGAAATTAAAGGCCAGTCGAACTATAATTCAAAAGGTAATACATGATAAGGTTGCTCTGTTAACATCAAATGCTATGGCCGATTCTCGATTTGATGGTGCAAAAAGCCTCTTTATCCAGAAGATCAGATCGGCTATTTGCGTGCCACTCTGGAGAAAAGACAAAATTATTGGTGTCATTCAACTCGACAGTGCAAGGTTTGACAACCAGTTTACCCAGGATGATCTTGAGCTACTTAAGGCCATTGGTAGCCAGGTGGCCATGATAATTGAACAGGCCAGCCTTAATGAACAGATAAGAGAAGAACAGGTAATGAGAAGCAGGCTGGAGAGATTTCACTCCCCCCAGGTAATAGAGATGATCTTAAAGGGAAGCCAAGAAACCAAAGACAATGTGATGGAGCCGAAGGATCTAACAGCCACCATACTTTTTACAGACATTATTGATTTCACCCGAATTGCGGAACAGATTCCTCCTCGAGAAACAACCATAATTCTGAATCAATATTTTTCAACGATGACAGACATTATCTTTAGTTACGATGGTACCCTTGATAAGTACATAGGAGATGGACTCATGGCTGTCTTTGGAGCCCCAATGGAAAGAGAAGATCATGCTGAAAGGGCAATTCTGGCAGCCAAGGAAATGAAACAAAAACTGACAGCAATGATGGCCGAACAAGGAGGTCATAGAAAAAAATTTGATATACGCATAGGGATAAATACAGGGAGGGTAGTTGCTGGAAATATTGGTTCAGCCAAGCGAATGGACTACACGGTCATCGGAGACCCGGTCAATATTGCCTCAAGATTAGAATCAATTGCCGGGCCCAACCACATCCTTATAGGAGATGATACGTACAGGGCTGTGAAGGGAAAATTCAAAATAAGAAAAATCGGCCCGAAAAAGGTTAAAGGAAAAAGTGCGGAAATTATGGTCTATGAAGTTCTATAGAGTTCCAGAACCTGCCTTAACCTACTCATTATTCCTCACTTCTTTCGAATATAGCTTGCGATGTTCTTTCTCAATAGGGCAAATTCACCGGTCACGTTTTTTAGTTTTTCCTTGGCCTCTGCTGCATCCTGCTCTAATCTCCTCATCTTTGATTTAAGCTCTGTTATGTCTGTATTAACGATTACACACTCGTTGGATTTACCGTTGCTTGCTTGAATTGGGAAGGCCCTGGCCATAACATATACAGGCTCCCCCTGCGCCGAGTAATATTTCCATTCTTTCCCAGTAAATGATTCCCCTTTAAAAACCCTCGTTATCGTTTCTTTGAAAGGTGGCCTTGTAGATTTTGAAACAAACCTCAAAGAGTTGTTTCCAATCATCATAGAAGAAGGGTAGCCAAAATTTTCCTCACACGCCTTATTCCAAGAGCTAATCTTACCCTTGGAATCAATCTTAAAAATAGGATTCGACTGTGATTCGATTGTCCGGTCAGGACTATCATATACCCGATAAGTCCCTTCTTGAAGATTAGTCACATCCTGTATTGTCTCTATAGCCCCTTTAATTAAGCCATTTCTGTCGAGAATAGGAATAACGCTAATAATTGCCCGAATACCCCCTTTTATGGAAGGAAGAGACATCTCCACCTCAAAGTACCCGGTATCTGTCTTGGATAGAATAGAGTCAGAAAATTTCTCTCCTACAGAATCCGGGTCCTCTATGATGAGGTCAGCCAGGCTCCTCTGGTTATCAACACCCAAAGAGGCATGAACCCTCTTGCCGACTGTTTCCTCTACAGGGATACCTGTCATCTGCTGACATGCATGATTCCACTGAATGACACGGTGTTGACTATCTATTACAAAGGTAGGGAGTGGAGATCTTTCGATGATAGTGTCAATATACTTCTTTGACTCAACAAGGGCCCTGGATTTGACCCGCTCTCTGTCAGTGACATCAATCTTTTCCTTTTCATACATAAAGGCGATTAGAAGGATGACCAAAAGTCCTGATAGATATGCACCCAGGGAATACAAAGGTAAAATGTCAGGGGGTATGAGATGTGGAAATTTGTAACCGCCCCTAAATAGATAAACTGCAGCACCGGTTTCAACAAATATTAGAGTCGCCCAGATCGTTCCCCATAGATAGCCTGTAATAAAGATAGCCATGAGGATAAGCACAGCATTCCATATCCAGGACAAAAGGATTATGCCGCCTTCGCTCATTGCCCCAGTATTCCACCTAATGATCAAAAAAGCGGCCCAAAGGACGAAAAAAGCATAATTTCCCGCCACTACAAGATTTTTGGTCTTTCTTAGAAGAATTAAGGCCGAGACCCCCAATAGGCCGGCAACAGTCGTAGCATAAAAGAGAAGATCTGCCCCGATGAAAAAATAGAACAGGCCAAGGCAAGGGGAAAAAAGAATCAGGATAAGTAGAAATATGTTGAGGGCCCTAAACTTCCTTATTGTCTCTAAATCCAGCGATTCTTTCATCCCGCTGGTAATAAAATTGTTAAATAGTGATTCGAGATTCATGGGCAATGGTTAACGAAGTAAAGACATCCCGCTCATATGAAACAAGCGGAATTAAGGAAGATCCCTGTTGTTCTGATAGCACCGCCATTGGCGAAAATCATGGAAGTAATGCGTCCACCGTACCATCCTTATTCACTCTGGCAGATATTTCTTTGTACCCCCCTTTAAAAAGGGGAAAATTGGCTGAGACGGTCACTAGACACCAGCCATCACCTGTAGCGGGAAAGGTTTGAATCTGATAGTCAAGAGAGTGACCGACAGGGATGAGGATATTTAGGGCATTTTGTATGTCTAATATCTCTTGTTTATTAGGAAGATCATCATGAAAGATAGATATTGATGAGCCATCCTCAGGAAAAAATTTGTTATGCTCCAGAAAATACATGATCTGCCCATCAAGAATCCGCTTTACCATAACAGCAGCCTCAGACCCGTAGGCTCGCTGTTGATACGTGCGATATAGTGGAACTGCACTAGCAGCCATAATACCCAAAATGGCAATCACAACCATCAACTCAATAAGTGTAAAGCCGGCATGTCTTCTCACTTAGGCGCCTCCGCTCGGTTGAGGCTGAGTATACTCAATACCCCCTGGTGTGAGGATGACCTTCATCTCTCCTGGCTTAGCCTTGGCCAGCGACAAGAGGTAACCTGCCTTGGGGTCCCTTTGATATGACAATTTGTCTAAATGAAAAAGCTCCTCCTTGCTCAGTGATAGGTATTTAGGAACGAGATTGGATAATCTTTCCGGATATCTGCTCCCCTCATAATGGGCATAACGCTTGAGGGCCCCATCAACCATAAATAAGAATACCCTTCCCTTTTTGGCAAAATCTACCGTTCTGGGAGGTGCCTTTTGACCACCAAAGATAATTATTCCCCACATCACCAGGATCAAGACAGAGCAAACGATTACAAAATAGCGAAAAGGGCCCCATTTTTTCTTTTCTTTCTTTTCCTCTCCCTTTTCCAGCTTTTCCTTTATTGAGATGCCAACCTCAGAGACAGAGTGAAGCATTGCGCACTCAAAACAGTAGTATTGCCCCGGTTCAGCCTCCTCAGCGCATTCCTTGCACAAAGGACCATTACAGCTGGCACAGAAGAATTCCGCCGATCTCTCAGGATGATGTTTGCACTGCATCTACATTCCTCTTCTGGTAAGGTTAATATTTTTGTGGATATTATACTAGGATGTTGATGATAAGAGAAGAGAAAAAAATAGTCAAGGAATAAATCTCTTTATGGCAGGTGAGCGAACGTTCAACTCTCAGGCCTCAGGCTATTTCCGCAATAAGGACAAACAACCCAATCTGGCTGTGCTATCCGCTTACAAGAGCCGCAGGTAGGGATAATAGGCTTTTTGCAAAAGGGGCAGTCCCTGAAATCTAAGCTGACATTCTTTCCACAATGACGACAAACGGTTGTCAGTTCCTCCTTTTCGTGTACCGCCTTTAGGACCTCTTCTATGGCAGTCATTCCCGTCTCTATCTTTTCCATACCACTGATCCCGAGGGTGGTCATCCCCATTGCCATAGCTGCTTCCCTCAAGGTATCGCCCGTGGCAGAAGATTGAATGAGTTCCCTTATTTTAGGCCCCATAACCATTATCTCATCAAGAACTGTGCGCCCTTTGAAACCTATATTATTGCAATTTTTGCATCCTGCCCCTCTATAGAATTTAAAGGGAAGATCATCTTGATCTAGATTAAGTCTGGCCAGGGAATCTCGAGTAGGTAAGTATTCCTCCTTGCACTCAGGACATATCGTTCTTACCAGCCGCTGTGCAACAACTCCAATTACAGAAGAGGCAATCAGATATGGTGGAATTCCTATATCCAGGAGTCGGGTGATGGCCGCAGGAGCATCGTTTGTATGGAGGGTTGAAAGAACAAGATGTCCCGTCATGGAGGACTGAATAGCTATCTCAGCCGTCTCCTCATCTCTTATCTCTCCTAACATAATCACATTTGGATCCTGTCTTAAAATCGAGCGCAGAACAAAAGGAAATGTAAGGCCAACCTTCTCGTTTATCTGTACCTGGTTGATACCAGCCAACTCAAATTCTACAGGATCCTCCACAGTAATGATATTTACCTCTTCTGACGTGATCTCCTGCATACAGGCATAAAGGGTTGAGGTTTTCCCACTCCCTGTAGGACCTGTAATCAAAACCATACCCTGAGGACGCTTGATAAAATTCCTCAATATTTCCAAATTCTTCTCACCAAATCCAAGTTGCTCCAGTGCAAGGGAGGCTACTTCTTTGTTTAAGATTCTTATAACCGCCTTTTCACCAAAATAGGTAGGAAGTGTAGACACTCTCAGATCTACAGACATGTTCTTTGCCTTTACCTTTATCCTCCCATCCTGGGGAAGTCTCCTCTCTGCTATATTCAAACCTGCCAAAACCTTTATGCGCGAGATAATAATAGGTTGAGTCCATTTCGGGAGCTTGATAGAATCCTGTAGTACACCATCAATGCGATTTCTGACTCTTACCTGATTTTCCTGTGCCTCAATATGAATATCACTTGCTCCCTGCTTAATGGCATTCCTAATTACAAGATCAACCATCTTTATGAAAGGTGAATCCTTTAACGATTCAAGATCTTGTTCCTCTTCGATCATCTGTTCTTCCTTTTCCTCGCTAAGGAATTCAATGCCAGAATCTCCCACAAACTCATCAGCAACATCGGTGATTGATTTTTCCGGATGGTAGTGTTTTTGAAGCTTGTCAATTATCTGACTTGGGGTGGAAATAGCCGGCTGAATACTGTAACCAGTTATAAACTGAAGGTCTTTCATCAAATTCAGGTTAAGAGGATCAGCCATAGTAACATCAAGGATATTATTATTTATGGCTACAGGAATACATACAAATTTCTGACAAACTTCCTTAGGTATAGAGTCGATGACATCATTTTCAATGGTATGGTCCCTGAGATCAATGAAGGGGATCTTGAGCTGCATAGCCAGAGCAAAGGCCATTTCTTCTTCTGAAATGATCCTCATCTGAATTAAGATCTCACCCAATCTTTTCCCTTCTCTTTTCTGAACCTCTAAGGCATCCCTTAGTTTATCAACAGTCAAAAGACCTGATTCTATTAATAATTCCCCTAACTTACGCCGGGAGACAAAATTTTCCTTCTGTGATTTATTCTGTATTTGGTTCGAGTCTATATCTGCCATTGATCCTCGCCTTATCTGTACTTACATCTTCAAAGTGTTTTCTTAATCTCTTATATCACCATTTATATATCTTTTCAACACAATAAAAACTACTTTACAACTAAGAATCCAAAACCCTGGGTTTTCTGGCCCGGGTTTTCTTTGACATAAAGGCATTAATTTGATATAAAAAGAAATTGATTTCAATTTGCTCCAGCCTGTAAGTGTGCAGCGAATAGTAGCGTATACAGAAGACTTAGGATCACGGGCTAACAATCAAAAACATCCAGACTAACGTTTATTAAAATGAGAGAAAACAACAAACAAATAAATTTTGTTTACATAGGTACCCTGGTGGCAGCCGCTTTCATTTACCTATCTTTTATGAACTTCCCTTTTATTGAGTCTCTCGAAAAGGTAGTTTATGAGATCCAAATGCGTCTCGATACACCACGGAACCCGGCCGAGAGCAAAGTGGCTATAGTGAATATTGATGATAAAAGTATCAGTAAACTTGGCCAATGGCCCTGGCCGAGGCATATTATAGCTGATATGATCACAATCCTAAAAAACAACGGGGCAAAACTGATTGGCCTCGATATGGTCCTCACCCAAAAAGAGCAAAATCCAGGCATCAAAGAGATAAAAAAACTGTACGGTGAAATCCTAAAGCGAGAAAAAATCTCCAAGTTAGGAGAAAAAGATAAATGGATACTTGTTGAGTTGAAGAAGATTGAAAAGCGCCTGGATGACGATAGAGTGCTATCTCAAGCCGTGAAAGATAGCGGAAATATAATCCTTCCAGTTGTTGGGGAATTTGGAAAATACGAAACTGAGTTAGTAATTCCACCCGAATCATTCCTGAGTAACAGTACAATAAAAAAAGATAAGATTACTGTTGAACAACATACATCTGTCAACCAATTAACTACCCCGTTCGACGAGCTGTCAAAAAGTAGTCGAGGTTTGGGGCATATAAATCTCTCCCCAAATAGAATAATGATGGGCCAGGTTCATATCCCATTCATAAACTTTAGAGGACTTATAATACCTTCCATGCCTTTACGCCTTGCCCTTGACTATCTCAATAAACACCCTGAGCAGGTAATAGTTAAAGGTAGTGGGATTAAACTGGAAGAAGAAATCATTCCCACCACCAGGGGAGAAATGTTCATGAAATTTAAAGGGGGTAAACGATCCTTTCCATACTATTCATTTGTAGATATCTTGAATGTGAAAAAGGTCCCTGATGTATTTGATGGCAAGATTGTCCTTATCGGCTTTACAGCCAAAGGAGGTGAGTCTGTTGACACCCCGGTAGACTCGCATATGCCACGGGTAGAATTTATGGCCAATGTAATCGAGGATCTTTTAAAAGGACGTTTTCTTAAACGCTCAAGTGTCATGATGTATGTGGAGGCCGTAATCTTACTGTTGTTAGGACTGGGTGCCTCATTCTTCCAACCCCGCTTAAGTTACCTAAACAGAACCGCAGTAACGGCCGGATTGATCTTTCTTATCTTCTTAACCAGTGCCACCTTTTTCATAGCCCTTGATACATGGTTTAAGACCGTTTATATTATTCTTTCCCTGGTAATGATCTATGGCATCATCATGGGAAAAGACCTTCTCTTCATGGATAGGGCGGATTTCTCCAAGGAGGCTATAGAAGCAAACCGGGAGCTCGGCATCAACCTCCAAAGCCAGGGGTTGCTTGATCTGGCCGAAGGAAGATTCAGGAGATGTCCCCTCGATGATGAAATGAGGGATATTGTCTACAATCTCGGGCTCGATTACGAACGGAAAAGAATGATTAATAAGGCAGTTTCTATCTACGAATACATTAATACGAAGGGCGGAGGTTTTAGAGATCTAAGCGAAAGGATACCGAAACTGAAAAAGGTAATCAGCTCTTTACCATTAGGGGGCTATCAAGGAAGAAAGGAAGAAAAAATAGTTGTCTCAGATGACATGGAAGTCAAGCCCACTATTGGAAGATACGAAATACTGATGGAATTGGGCAAAGGGGCAATGGGTACGGTTTACAAAGGGAGAGATCCCAAAATCAACCGACTCCTGGCCATAAAGACAATTCGTTTCTCAGATGAATTTGAGGAAAATCAGCTTGAAGAGATAAAAGACCGTTTTTTTTCAGAGGCCGAGTTAGCAGGAAAACTCTCACACCCTGGAGTCGTCGCCATATTCGATGTGGGAGATGATTTTGATCTTACGTATATGGCCATGGAATTCTTAGACGGGGAGGATCTAGAGAAATATTGCAAAAAAGGATCACTCCTTCCCATTAGAAAATTATTAGATATAATAGCCGAAACAGGCGATGCCTTAGAATATGCACACAGCAATGGTGTAATTCACAGGGACATAAAACCTGCAAATATAATGCTTTTGAAAAATGGTAGAATTAAGGTAACTGATTTTGGAATAGCAAAGTCAATGTCTTCTTCAAAAACCAGAAGTGGAATAATACTCGGCACACCAAACTATATGTCACCCGAACAGATTATGGGCCGCCAGATAGACGCTCGGTCGGATATATTCTCACTTGGTGTTCTTTTCTATCAGCTCCTAACCGGGGAATTGCCATTCAAGGGAGACAACCTGAACAGCCTATTTTACCATATTACCCAGGCAAAGCATCCCCCACCTAGTAAAATAAATCCAAGGGTTATAAAACCGTGTGAGCAGATAATTGATAAAACCTTAGCCAAAAACCCAGATAATAGATTCCAGCGGGCGAGAGATCTTGCCAGGTACTTAAAAATTTTGGCCAATAAGATAGACACCTTAAGGGCACAGGAAAAGTAAGAAAACAGTAGTTACTGAAAGGTACGCCAAAAAATTGAAACTTACAGCTGCTGGGCTTTCTGACGTAGGTCTTAAGAGGGGAAGTAACGAAGATTACTTCGTGATGGATACCTCTACTAACTTATATATAGTGGCTGACGGTATGGGAGGCCATTTGGCTGGAGAGATTGCCAGCAAGATTGCGGCAAACACAATCCAGAAAAACGTTAACCATTGGATAACAAAGAATAGTCCCGAGGATGAACTATTCGACTTTCCAGACAGCACCTTGAGCAGAAGAGGGAATTATATATTAAGCGGTATAAGATTAGCTAACAGGGTTATCTATGAGATGTCCAGAGAATATGCTGAATACAAGGGGATGGGAACAACGATCGTAGTTCTGGCCATAATGCACTCTGCTGTAATTGCTGCCAACGTGGGCGACAGCAGGATCTATCTTATTAGAGGAAATATGATAGAGCCCCTTTCTAAGGAGCATAACATGGTAACCGAACAGTTAGAGATGGGGCTGATATCTAAGGAAGAAGCAGAAACCTCTCCTTTAAGACATATACTTACGAGAAACCTTGGGTCTTCAGATACAGTTGATGCGGACATTTTTGAAGTTGAGCCTATGAATAATGACCGCTTTTTGCTCTGCACTGATGGGCTGACAGACCATGTATCAGACGATGAGATACTAAGAATTATCAGAAATGGAGATGATCCTGAGCATCTCTGTCAGCAACTCGTTTCTGAAGCCAATGAGAGAGGTGGTAATGATAATATCAGTGTCTCTTTAATATTCGTAGATAGACTGGATGGTGAAAGGCAGGGACTCCTGAAGAGATTTTGGTACTTTTTTAAGAAATGAAGGATAATAAGAGACTTCCGTTTTTTCTTATTAACCACAAAAAGGGGCACATATCATGGCACGGGCTATATTAGTATTCAATAAGAAAGTGATCAAAGAGTATCCTTTTGACAAAGACAACATGACTATCGGGCGCAATGAAGGAAATGATATTGCAATCGACAATCTGGCTGTATCTGGTCTACACGCCAGGATAGACAAAACCGAAGATACCTATATCCTTACGGACTTACAAAGTACCAACGGAACATTTGTTAATGATAAGAGAATAACTTCTCACAGATTGCAGCATAAAGATAAGATAATCGTCGGCAAGCACCTGCTCTTCTTTGCTCTGAGCAAAGAGGAACAGGCCAAAGTGAAAGACACAGAGCTTGACAGGACTATGATCCTTGACACAGCCAGACAGAAGGATCTATTAGCGAAACAGGCTGAGAAAAAGGGTATGGAGGTACCGATTAAGAAAGAAAAAATCGGTGTCATAAGCTTCATTGACGGTTCCGATCAAGGCGAGATTCAACTGACGAAAAAGCTAACCAAGATAGGCAAAGCAGAAACCTCGGAAATAAGGCTCGGCGGTTTGCTAATGCCTCCTACTGCGGCCACTATTAGCCGCAGACCTAACGGTTATGCTATTACAACCACCGGTGGGAAAACAGTAAAGGTAAATAATCAGGCGATACAAGAGAGCCATTTCCTCAAGGATTTTGATACGATTGAAATAGGATCATGCAAGTTCCAATTCTATACCCAAGAGAGTGAAGATGAAAAATAAGGGAGGTGGATTGGAATAATCTTCCTGCCGGTAAAGAGATAACTCTTTCTTAAGGAACAGTTACAGATTTAAGCCTCTCATCTATCATTTCCTTTAATTCTGTTTTTATCTGGTGTTTTGAAAAGGTCTTCTTGCAGTGCGTACACTGGAACATTTCCCCTGTAATCTCATCATAGAGTAAGTCATCTGAAAAATTTACTCTTCGGAAATGGACAGAAAAATTGTGAATTCGAATAAAATTCTTATTCTTACATTTATCACACAAAAAATAATCCTTGATGATATCCATTAGTGCCCCCCAGAAAAAACATGGTGGAATAGGCTCTTGATTTCATAGGGTAAAGCCTACAAAACTCGCCACTCTTAACATACTCAAGTATGGAGCCCACTTTTTATTCCACAGGGTGAACCCCGCCACATATGGCTCGCCCCGTGGAGTAATTTTTTAGCCCCTCTTTTGGGATTGGCCTGCCCCTACTCCACAGGGCAAGGCTTTCTTTCTAATAGGGTAAATCCTCTTATCTAATTTATCATCTTTTGTCAAAGAAAATATGGTTGAGCGCCTCACCTAATTGATGAATATGGAAAAAACCAAAAGGTCATTTTCATTCCCTATGACAAAACTAATCAACTGTTTCTTGGCTACAATCGAAAATATTTCTTAAAGGCAATTATCTTCTTGAATGATGATTTCTGTTGTGCTAAAAGAGACAAAATCATTCATCTCAAAAAAAACAAAAGGTTAAGGAGGTAAAAATGGCAGCTTTAGTTGGTGGTTTGATATCTTTGGTGTTGGGTATTATAGGAATTATCATCTGGTGGGGATATTTCGTTAAGGCTCTAGCGGCCGGAATACCTGCTTTGCTTATCTTAGGCGGTGCCTTAGCCACCTATCTTGGCATTGAAGAATGGAAAGATAGAAGAAGTGCAGAGAAATTTGATGAAGAACCTGATACAAGCAAGCTAAAGGAAGAGGTAGAAAGTATCAAGAAGGAGGTCGAGGATCTCAAGAAAGAATAACATGTTGATTCCTCCTTTCAGATATATCAAATCGAGATCTTATTTCTTGAAGATCTCCAATTCATTAAAAAAGTAAGCTATCTCAAATGCAGCACTTTGGGGGCTATCTGACCCGTGAACAACGTTCTTTTCGATATCGGTTGCATACTCACGTCTAATGGTGCCTTTTTCAGCTTCTTTGTAGTTAGTAGCCCCCATTAATTTCCTATAGGCATTAATAACCTCTTTGCCCTCCAAGACCATGACCACGCTGGGACCAGAGGACATGAAATCTGTAACACTTTCGTAAAATGGCTTGCCAGCGTGTACGCTATAAAAAGCTTTAGCCTGCTCTTTTGTCATCCAGATCAGTTTAAGGGCTAAGATAGTTAGACCTTCCCTTTCCAATCGCCCAATTATCTCACCTACAAGACCTCTTGCCACACCATCCGGTTTGATTATGGCCAATGTTCTTTCCATTTCAATACCCTCTTCATAATAGTGAATGCCATTTGTCAATAATTTCCGAATTCCGGAACTCGGAAACATTTGTCATTGGATGAAAAAAATGTCAGGAATTTCCATATTTAACAAATGACTAATGACCAATGACGTAACCCATAATTTACCCTGATACCCAATATCTCATGAACAACAGATCAGTCAAGCAAAAAGCAGAAACACCATTAGACATCTCCCTAAAATTCTCTTGCAGCATATTTTAGTAGTATGGTATAGGGAATTCCAAAACTTAGGGTGGCAAAAATAACAGCGATTTCTTAATAAAGAGAAATTTACAAACTCAATATCATAGTAGGGCTGGGGAAATTTCCTCAAAGCAATATCTATTGATTTTAGTAAAGTGTGGCCAAATATTTGAGGTTTAACAATGTTTAGGAGGTGATTCCCATTGGCTCGTAGGAGTAAAC
>JAPVWE010000011.1 GCA_028572035.1 Desulfobacteraceae bacterium
TTAAACATTTCCTTAATAACGCTTATATTTCTCAGCAAAATTGTTTACCGTTTTGCTTGCTAATAAAGCAGGGCCACGTCATAGTGAAACATAACCTATTGTTTTTTTCCGCCTCAGGCGGAATTGGGGATGGGCATCCCCTGGGCTTTGACGTTACCCTGCTAATAAAGTAGCATAGGTTGATAATTTTGATATTAGATATTATAATTTACTTTGGTTTAGGGTAGGGATTCATTTATGGATAAAAAAACGTTGTTGGCTTTAGGTCTATCATTTCTTGTCTTCCTTGTCTGGTCTATTCTTTTCAGCCCAAAGCCAACAGACAGGCCAATCGATGAAGAGCCACTACCAAAAAAAGGGCAAGTCCAACCCCTCTCAAGAGACAGAATAATGCCTTCAGGCCCAAAGCGGGACCTTATGTTAGATGCAGGGGAAGAGTCCAAAGATATCAAAGTCGAAACAGAGCTCTATACAGCTATCTTTTCTGGTTCTGGTCCACTCATTAAGAGCTTTAAATTAGGTAATTACCTGTCCAAGCTCGAAGAAGACGCTCCCTTAAAAGAATTAATTCACGTTAAAAATAAAGATGGATATGGCTTTAATCTTGGATTCTCTGGACAAAGCATACCCAACGCTAACTGGGCTGGTTATAAGGTAAATCGCCATAATATCACCGTCAGAACAGGTGATCAGCCAAAGGAGTTGGTTTATGAGTGGGAATCACCTCAGGGAATAGAGATAACAACAAGGTTTCTTTTTTATTCCGATACATACAACATAGACCTATCAGTAATCATAAATAATAAATCTGAATACATAATTGATGATAGTCTTTTGTTAAACCTGGCCCATTTCCCTCAAGAAACCAAAAAGAGCTATTATGCATTTGAGGGCATGGCCCTTCTTGTTGGCAACAAACTAGAAGAGGTTAAGGTCAAAAAACTAAAGGATAACCTATTTTCTGGCCAGATATCCTGGGTTGCCTACGAAGAAGCGTATTTTATGACGGCAATAATCAGCGAGGAAGACAAGAAAGCAACAGCAAAAGGCACAACCCTTCCCGATGGTGAGGTCAGAATAACTTACATAACTCCCTCACTCAACCTCAGGCAGCACCAGAAGGCAACAGAGAGCTTTACCCTTTACCTCGGTCCGAGAGATCTCTATATCTTAAAGACCTTAGGCAGAAAGCTCGAAAAGGCTATCAACTTTGGATGGTTTGATATTATTGGAAAACCTCTCTTAGTTACTCTTCGTTTTTTCAATAAGCATGTAGGTAATTATGGGGTTTCAATTATCTTCCTTACCATAATTATCAAGATACTATTTTGGCCTCTTACCCATAAAAGCTATCAATCCATGAAGGAAATGAGGAAGCTTCAGCCTATGATGGCCAAGATACGAGAGAAATATAAAGGAAATAAGCAAGAGATGAATAAACAGCTCATGGGCCTTTATAAAACATACAAGATTAATCCCATGGGAGGTTGTCTGCCTATGGTAATTCAGATCCCTGTTTTTTTCGCCCTCTTTCGAGTCTTACCGAATTCAATAGAGTTAAGACATGCCCCTTTTGTCTTATGGATCAAAGATCTTTCTGCACCTGACAGGCTTTTCTCCTTTCCTTTCGAGATTCCTTTTATGGCTCCCCCTTACGGTATACCTGTGCTAACCCTTATAATGGGGGCGTCCATGTTTATCCAGCAGAAAATGACACCAACTCCAGGGGATCCGGCCCAGGCCAAGATGATGATGCTGCTACCAATTGTGTTTACATTCCTGTTTATTAATTTTCCCTCTGGCTTGGTGCTTTACTGGTTGGTAAGCAATATACTATCGATCGCTCAGCAATATAGGATTACTAGGCAATCGAGTTAATGTTAGGAGGAGATTATATGTCGTCCATAGAAATAGAAGCCAAAACAACGCAAGAGGCTATTGAAAAGGCCTGTAAACATTTTCATTTGAGTGAGGAGGAGCTTGATATAGAGGTATTAGAAATCAGATCTACTGGAATCTTTGGTATGGTCGGCAACAAGAAGACCAAGATTAGAGTAACACCGAAACAGGATAATACTATAGTGGTTGCCCAAGAAACCCTAAGAAAGATAGTTTCACTAATATCTGAAGATACAAAGATATCTGCAGAGAAAAAAGGTGATGATATTATTTTGACTATTGAAGGAAATAACCCCAGAACCCTAATCGGGCACAGGGGCAGGACCCTGGAGGCCTTAGAATTTATTGTGAATAAAGCGGTGAATAAGGCATCTGAAAAAAAGGTAAGGGTGATCGTTGACTCCGAAAACTACAGGCAAAGAAGGGAGGAATTCTTAAAAAGGCTGGCATTTAGGGTGGGCGAAAAAGCCAAAAAAACAAAAAAAACGGTCGCCACAGATCCAATGAGTCCCCACGACAGGAGAATAGTCCATCTTGCCCTCAAAGAAGATCACCAGGTTCAAACAGAAAGCAAGGGTGAAGGCTTTCTTAAGGAGGTTCTTATTATTCCAAACAAAAACAACATTGATGAAAACACAGAATGATTAGTTACAGGCTTCTTTTTCTATTATGGATTATAAAGAGGAGACCATTGCTGCTATAGCCACACCAATAGGGGCAGGTGGCATAGGAATAATCAGGGTAAGCGGACATAATGCTGAGACTATTGCACGAAAAATCTTTAGATCAAAGCGGCCCATCAAATCATTTGATAGTTTTCGTCTTTACTTAGGCCACATTATCGATCCGAAATCAAACCTTCCTGTCGATGAAGTCCTCCTCTCTATAATGCACGCTCCTTTCTCTTATACCCGCGAAGATGTGGTCGAGGTTAACTCCCATAGCGGCTATACAATTCTATCTAGCATGCTTCAAATAATCCTTCGAGCAGGTGCTAGGTTAGCTAAGCCTGGGGAATTCACCCTCAGAGCCTTTCTGAATGGGAGAATTGATCTAACCCAGGCTGAAGCAATCATAGATCTAATAAATGCCAAAGGGGATATGTCAGTGCGGTTGGCAGCCAGCCAGCTGGTTGGAGGGCTCAGGACCCGAACTGAAGACATCAGACATGCAATCATTGAAATCCTTGCTCGAATAGAGGCTTCAATGGATTTTCCTGATGAAGAATCCACCATGATAACGAGGTCACATATAGCAGATCACATAAACAAAGAGATCTTAACATCAGTTGAAGAGGTTATAGCCGCTTACGCCCAGAGAAAGATATGGCATGAGGGAGTTGCTGTAGTGATAGCCGGGCGAGTTAATGTTGGTAAATCAAGCATCCTAAACAGGTTCTTACAGGAAGAGAGGGCTATTGTCACACCCATCCCAGGTACAACTCGAGATATTCTTGAATATATGGTTACCATTGAGGGGATTCCTGTAAAGCTCCTAGATACAGCTGGTATACGAAAGGTTAAAGGAAAGATTGAGAAAAAAGGGGTAGATTTAACAAAAACTCAACTTACCGCAGCTGATCTAACCCTTTTGGTTATTGACCGGAGTAGATCTTTAAGTCAGTACGATTTAAACCTATTAAGAGAAGTCAATAAAAACAATACTATAGTGGTTATAAACAAGATCGACCTTCCGGCAAAATTAAGCGAGGAAAAAATCGGCTCTACATTTGAGCACCTTCCAAAGGTTAAGATCTCAGCCCTTACAGGAGAGGGCTTTAAAGAACTGAATAGGGCGATTTTTGATAAGGTTATGGACAAGAAGATAGATGTACCTCCGACCCCTATTGTTCCTAATCTAAGACATAAAATAGCGTTAAGTGAGGCTGCTGCATTTTTGGAAAAGGCATCTGTAAACTTAGTAAATGGTTTTCCATTGGAAATAGTAGCTGCAGACCTTTCCTGGGCTAAGGATGCTATAGACGAAATAACAGGAAACAAAACCAGCGAAGAAATCCTCAACAACATCTTTAGCAGATTTTGTCTTGGCAAATAGTAGCGGTTGAGTTTAGGTTATAGCTGGCAGCCTCAATAAAATCTATTGTAAATAAGTGCGTAATATTTTATACTTCAATATAAAAACAATGTATTAACCCTGATTCCTAAATAAAGGAGGTAAGGAATATGGATTTTGAATTGTCTGAGGAACTTCAGATGCTTAGAGACACCGTCCGTGATTTTGTAGATGAGAAGATTGCTCCATTTGCAGATGAATGGGAAGAAAATCACCATTTTCCTTACAAAGAGGCTATTAAACCGATGGGCGACCTGGGCTTTTTCGGCACGGTTATCCCTGAGGAATACGGGGGAAACAATATGGGTTGGTTGGCAGCTATTATACTGAGCGAGGAAATTGCCCGTGGTTGCAGTGCCCTAAGGGTTCAGATTAATATGCAGACAACAGGGATGGCCTTCACTGTTTATCATTATGGTAGTGAGGAATTAAAGAAGAAATATATCCCTAAGCTGGTGAGTGCCGAGCATGTGGGAGCATTCGCAATGACTGAGCCCAACGCTGGATCTGATGTTATGTCTATGAAATCCACTGCCGAGGATAAAGGAGATCACTGGCTCCTGAACGGTTCCAAGACGTGGATCTCTAATGCCAGCGTTGCTGATATAATCATCTACTACGCTTATACGGACAGGGAGGCTAAAGGGAAAGGTATGTCCGCCTTTGTTGTTGAGCCTAAAAACTTCAATGGCATCACAACCACAGATCTGGATAAGACAGGCACACACGCCACACCAACCGGTGAAATTATTTTGGAAAACACGAAAGTTCCCAAAGAAAACATTATTGGCAAGCCAGGAGATGGGATTAAGATTCTTTTTGGTTCCCTTGCCAATTCCCGTCTTTCTTGCGCGGCCGGAGGTGTTGGTCTGGCACAGGCCTGTCTGGATGCGGTAACTAAATATGCTATGGAACGAGAGCAATTCGGACAGCCAATTGGCGCCTTTCAGATGAATCAAGATATGATTGCACAGATGGTTGCTGAGATTGAGGCTGTAAGACTGTCCTGTTATAAAGCGGCATGGCAAAAGGACCAGGGGATGTTGGGTAATAATATGGAAGTTGCTCAGGCTAAGTATTTGGCTGGTGAGATAGCTTATAAATCCTCTAGGTATGCTATGAGTATCCTCGGGGCCTATGGTTATTCTACTGAGTATCCGGTGGCACGTTACTACCGGGATGCACCTCCTTATGGTATGGTAGAAGGGTCAACTAATATCTGTAAGTTCATCATTGCACAGGATCAACTTGGTATTAGAAAGGCGAATAGATGAAGTATTATAAACTGGCCTCAGGTAGTAAGTGCTGAGTTATTTCAGCATGAGAATTAAAGGCTGTTATATTTTAAATTAATCTTAATAAAACGCGGAGAGTTGTGGAAAAATAGAAGCAAAAACCTATTAAGGAGTATTTTAAGACTAAGTTTAGAATCTAAGATAGGTTTTAATATAAAATATTCATCATCGATATCAACATAATAGAATCTAAGAAACATAATTAAATATATAAATTACGTAGATTTTCAACAAACAGACGATTGTATATTATTATTAATAGTAGAGTTTAATAATAATAAACTTAAGATGTTGGAGGTGAAATGGAAATAAAAATTGATAGAGAAACTCTTTTAAAGGGGATTTCTCGGGTTCAGGGTATATTGGAAAAAAGGAGTCATATGCCTATATTATCAACAGTCCTTTTGGCAACTAAAGAGAATGAGCTTGAGATATCAGCAACTGACCTGGAGATTGGTTTTCAAAACAGTTATCCGGTTGAAATCATAAAACCCGGTACTATAACAATTTCTGGTAAAAAACTTCTTGATATCACAAGAGAGACAGATAGTAAGAAAATCTATATATCAGAAAAAGATAATAACTGGATCTATATTTCCGATAATAATGCCCACTATAACCTCTCTTGTCTTCCTGCCGACGAATTTCCTGTTCTGACAGAACCAGAGGATATGATAATGATACAAATAGAGGGTAATATGTTAGCAGAGATGATTAATAAGACAATCCACTCTATAACCATGGAAGAGGCTGGTTTTAAACTATCAGGCGTCTTTATGGAAAGAATAGATAAGGGTGGAGAGGGTTTTTTAAGAATGGTCGCCACAGATGGCCATAGACTCTCATTAGTCGATAAGAAAACGCCCGATATCCAAAAAATAGAGATGAAACAAGGTGTTATGATTCCCAGAAAAGGCTTAGTAGAATTAAATAAACTTGTTTTGGAAAACGGAGACATTTTTTTTGGTTTAAAACAAAACAATCTTGTGGCCAAGAAAGGAAAAGCATTGATTGTGATAAGGTTGTTAGATGCAAAATTCCCTGACTATCAAAACGTGATCCCTGAAAGAGGAGAAGATAAAGAAAATATCATAACTATCAATAAAAAACCTTTATTAGAAGCCATGAAGAGGATGATGATAATCAGGAGTGATCAGTATCAAGGGGTAAAGATGAACATAGGTATAAATTATTTAGAGATGGTCTCTGTAAACCCTGATTTAGGTAATGTGGAAGAGAAGGTAGAGATTAAGTACGAAGGTAAACCGATAGAGATGGGTTTTAATCCAAGGTATTTTATAGATGCCCTTCAACCTATGGACAGTGATATAATCCATTTAGACATCAAAGATCAGACAAGTCCATGTTTAATTACTGGAGACCAGGATGATGGTTTCCTGGGTCTGATTATGCCAATGAGGGTCTAAGGTATGGCAACCCATAAAAGATATGCCGCCTCAAGCATAAAGGTCCTAAAAGATTTAACGGCCGTCAGGAAAAGACCGGCTATGTACGTTGGAAACACATCAACAGAAGGACTTCACCGTTTGTTATATGAGGTTGTAGATAATAGTGTAGACGAAGCATTAGCCGGTTACTGTGATAAGATAAATATCAGGATATTAGGCGATAACAGTATTATTATAAAAGACAATGGAAGGGGAATACCGGTAGATATACATAAAATAGAAAAACTACCAGCCCTTGAGGTTGTAATGACCAAACTCCATGCAGGGGGTAAATTTGATGATAAAAGTTATAAAGTATCTGGAGGCTTACATGGCGTTGGTGTTTCAGTTGTAAATGCACTTTCTGAGTATCTCGAGGTCGAGGTATATTTAAATAACACTGTTTATCATCAAAGGTATGAGAGAGGTGTAACTGCTACCCCGCTAGAGATAATAGGAAAAACAAAAAAGAGAGGAACCAGCATCCATTTCAGACCTGACGAGAAGATATTTGATAGTATAGATTTTAGTTTTGATATCATTTGCCAAAGGATGAGAGAGTTAGCTTTTCTAAATATAGGGTTAAAGATAACTATTTACGATGATAGGGCAGAGAGGGAAAAAGAGTTTTTTTATAAAGGAGGCATAGTATCCTTTGTAGAGTATCTTAATCAAAACCAGGATGTTATACATCCTAAACCTATTTACATACATGGAGAGAAAAACGACGTTAGTATCGAAATAGCATTTCAATACAGCCGTTCTTATATCCAAAAAATATTTTCTTTTGCTAATAATATCAACACGAAAGAAGGTGGTACCCATCTAATTGGCTTTAAGGCAGCCCTAACAAGAAGCATAAACTCTTATTTCCAAACAAGTCAGCAAAACAAAAATGTAAGGCTTACCGGTGATGATGTACGGGAAGGGCTCACTGGGGTTATAAGTGTTAAGTTAAGAGAGGCACAGTTCGAGGGTCAGACCAAAAGCAGACTCGGGAACAGTGAAGTAAAGGGTTTGGTTGAAAACATAGTAAACGAAAAACTCACCACTGTATTTGAGGAAAACCCATCCATAATAAAAAATATTCTGAATAAGGTTATCGAGGCGGCAACAGCAAGACAAGCTGCACAAAAAGCGAGAGAGTTAACCAGGAGAAAAGGAGTTTTGTCCGATAGTTTCTTACCAGGAAAACTTGCTGACTGCCAAGAAAGGGAGTCCGAAAGGTCTGAGGTGTTTTTGGTAGAAGGGGATTCAGCGGGCGGATCTGCGAAACAAGGAAGGGACAGGAGGTTTCAGGCGATCTTACCACTTAGGGGAAAGATACTAAACATCGAAAAGGCCCGTTTTGATAAGATGTTGTCGAGCACTGAAATAAGGACCATAATCTCTGCCTTGGGGGCAGGTATAGGCCAAGAGGAATATGATCTTTCAAAGCTTCGCTATGACAAGGTGATTATTATGACGGACGCTGATGTTGATGGATCGCACATAAGAACCCTTCTGTTGACCTTTTTTTACAGACAGATGCCAGACCTCGTGGAAGAAGGCCATCTATATGTGGCAAAACCTCCTCTTTATAGAATGAAAGATGGAAAAACAGAGGTGTTTTTCCACAATGAAGATAGTTACAATTCTTATCTCATAGATAGAATTTCGCAAAAGGAAATAGTTCGGGTAGACGGGCGAAAGAATATCTCAGGGAAAAAACTTCATTCATTGCTGTATACGTTGATTGATTATCTCGATAAGACCAACACCATAACGAGAAAGGGTTATAGTGGTAGGTTTTTGGAGTTGTTGTGTCAAAAAGGCATTAATAAAAACCACACAAAAAGCAAAGACCTAATTATCTCCCTATCTAAAGAATTTGAGAGAGAGGGTTTTACTACCGAAGAAATAATCTTTGATGAAGAGCATAATAGGTATGAATTACTATTACGGGATCAAAAGAGTAATGGATCCCTCTTTAGGCTTAATTGGGAGCTCTTAACCTCGCCCGAATTTCGAAAGCTATTGAGCCTCAATCAAGAGCTTAAGGATCTGGACAGCCCCTTCTTTTTGGTCGGTGATGAGAAGAGCCAAACAAAGATAGAAACAAAGGAAAACCTTGTTGAATATCTGGTGGACAAAGCAAAGAAGGGGATTGTGATCCAGAGATACAAGGGTTTAGGTGAGATGAATCCTGAACAATTATGGCAGACAACCATGGATCCAGAAAGAAGGAGCTTGGTAAGGGTGACAATTGAAGATGCTATAGCCGCGGATGAGATCTTTACCTTGCTTATGGGTGATAAGGTTGAACCCCGAAGAGAGTTTATTCAGAATAATGCCTTGGAGGTAACGGAATTAGATATCTAGATAATCAAGATAAATGCCCAAACTTGTAAGTGCCTAAAGTGCCTGAAATTAGGGATTTTAACTTTAGGCACTTTTAACTTTAGCACACTTTAGGCACTTACCTTAAGGAGAGAACATGAATGCTTTAAGAGGAAGAGATTTAGATACTGTTACCATAGAAGAAGAGATGAAACGATCCTATCTGGAATATGCCATGAGTGTGATTGTTGGCAGGGCATTGCCAGATATACGTGATGGACTTAAACCTGTTCACAGGAGAGCTCTTTTCGCTATGGAGCAATTAAAGAATTATCATAACAGGCCATACAAGAAATCTGCCAGGGTTGTGGGTGACGTCATTGGAAAGTATCATCCTCATGGTGATGCAGCCGTTTATGATACTATTGTAAGGATGGCCCAACCCTTCTCCATGAGGTATCCTCTAATCGACGGACAAGGCAACTTTGGCTCAGTAGACGGTGACCCACCGGCAGCTATGAGGTATACGGAGATTAGGATGCACGAGATAGCCGAAGAGTTCTTGGCAGATGTGGAAAAAGAGACAGTTGACTTTGTATCCAATTATGATGGTTCCTTGCTGGAACCTGTTATCCTCCCTACCACTATACCAAACTTACTCATTAGTGGCTCATCGGGTATAGCGGTAGGTATGGCTACGAACATACCACCACATAATCTTCATGAAGTGGCTGATGCTATCATGCATATCATAGATAACCCAGACATAACGTTAAAAGAGCTAATGACTGATTTACCCGGTCCAGATTTTCCAACAGCCGGTTTTATCCATGGAGAGCAGGGGATTCAAGAGGCCTATTCCACCGGCAGAGGAATCATCAGGGTCCGGGCCCGGGCATTTGTTGAGAAGGTAGGAGATAATAGAGAGCGGGTAATCATCACCGAAATACCGTACCAGATTAACAAGGCAAACTTGCTTAAGAGCATAGGAGAGTTAGTTAAAGATAAAAAGATAGATGGAATAAGCGATATACGGGATGAGTCAGACCGGGAAGGATTGCGGATAGCAATCGATATCAAAAGGGGTGCTATGGCCTCGGTGATCCTCAATCGTCTCTATAAGTTCACACAAATGGAAACATCCTTTGGAATTATTATGCTGGCCATTGTAAACGGAAGACCAGAGATCTTAGATCTTAAGCAGATAATTCAGCACTTTATCAACTACAGAAAGGAAATAATTGTTCGTCGGACATCCTTCGCATTAAGAAAGGCTGAGACAAAGGCCCATATTTTGGAAGGGCTGAGGGTGGCATTGGAACACCTCGATAGGGTCGTTGAAGTGATTCGCTCCTCAGCTACACCTTCAGATGCTAAGGTGAGACTGATGGAGAGATTTCAGCTTTCAGATACCCAGGCCCAGGCCGTTCTGGATATGAGGTTGCAGAGATTGACTGGTCTGGAAAGAGATAAGATAAGCGACGAGTATAATACTACCATTAAGGACATTGAGAGATTTAAGGCCATTTTAGGTAATGATGCCCTTGTCTTGGATATTATAAAGAAGGAAACGAGAGATATTCAGGAGAAATATGGCGATGAGCGGCGAACTGAGATAATCAGAGATGTTCAGGATATGGAAATCGAAGACCTGATCGTAGAGGAGGATATGGTTATCACTGTAAGCCATGCAGGCTATATCAAGAGAACTCCAATAAGTCTTTATCGGGCCCAACGAAGGGGCGGGAAGGGGGTGTCTGGGACAAAAACCAGAGAAGAGGATTTTGTGGTAGCGATGTTTATTGCCTCTACCCATGATTATCTCCTTTTTTTTATGAACACAGGCCGGCTTTACTGGAGAAAGGTATACCAGATACCCGAGGCAGCAAGAATTGCCAAAGGGACGGCTATCGTAAATTTGTTAAACCTACAACCAGTTGAGCAGATAGCCACTATCTTATCAATAAAGGGTTTTGAGGATGGAAAGTACATAGTTATGGCAACCAAGAACGGCCTGGTGAAAAAGACAGATCTTTCTGCCTACAGTAGGCCCAGAGCAACAGGTATTGCTGCTTTAAAGATAAATGAGGGTGATGAGTTGATAGGGGTTAGGGTAACCAATGGGGAGCAGGATATCTTTTTGAGTTCAAAGACGGGAAAGGCAATACGATTCAATGAGAAGGGCCTAAGAAGTATGGGTCGCATGGCCGCAGGAAATACAGGGATACGACTTGGTCGCGAGGACCAGGTAGTCAGCATAGAGATTCTGAACGAGGGTGCAACCATCCTCACCATCACAGAGAATGGTTATGGAAAGAGGACAGAGACAAAAGAATACAGGGTGCAAAAGAGAGGTGGCAAGGGTGTCTTTTCAATAAAGACATCAGAGAGAAATGGCCCTGTAGTAAGCGCTAGTCAGGTAACAAAGAATGACGAGTTGATGATTCTGTCAGGAGAAGGGAAGATCATTAGAATACGGTCGGCCGATATTTCAGTTATAGGGCGTCATACCCAGGGAGTAAAGCTGATAAATCTCGATACCCCTGAGAAGGTTGTAGCAGTAGCCAGATTGATGGAGGCGTAGTGAAGGCATGCCTTTCTTTGGAGGGCCAATGTCGTATGTATTAGAGGATTGTCCTCTACCGGAGATAATCCGAGAAAGGCTACCAGGTTCTCTCTTTGCAAGGCATGTTTATTATTTTCCCTTGATTGGATCAACAAATGCCTATGCCAGAGAACTGGCTCAAAAAGGGGGGGCAGAGGGGAGCTTGGTGATAGCGGAAAAACAGGCCAAAGGGCAGGGTAGAGTAGGCAGGCAATGGCATTCCCCCTCACACAAAAACCTCCTCTTTTCTATTATATTTAGACCACCTTTTTCCATAGAGAGAGTTTTTTCTCTTACCATGCTCACCGCACTTTCCCTGGTGGATGCAATACATAGTATGACGGGCCTGAAGGCCTTAATAAAATGGCCCAACGATGTCTATTTCAAGGATAAGAAAATGGCAGGCATCTTAACGGAGTTTTCAGCACATGAAAAAATGGTTGAATATGCCATTGTAGGTGCAGGGCTCAATGTCAATTGGAATATTAAAGGTAAATTAGGGCTTAACCGGTTGGCTACCAGTCTGGCACAAGAAATCGGGCATCCAGTGTCCAGGGTTGATCTGCTTATAAGAATCCTTGAGCTCCTGGAGAGAAATTACCGGCTTCTTTTGAAGGGTCAAGATAGCTTTATCAACAAGCGATGGAATGAACTTTCTATGGTAATTGGCAAAGAGGTCTTGGTTGATTCCTCCAATGAGAGGAAAAAGGCTATGGCCAAAAGAATTGATAAAAACGGGGCCCTGGTTATCGAAGATGAAAACGGTAAAGAGGCAACTGTTGTCTGCGGCGACCTAACAGTACTGTTCCCTTCCCTACCGAACAGCTAACATCAGAAAAGATATATCTGGTGGCTGTCTGGATTTTTGCCAAAGAAGGTAACGTCGTCAATTTTTTTCACCTTTGGCCCCCGGCAAAGTGTGTAGAGCGTCCTCTCTATTCCAATACCTCCACCGTAGGTTTCTGGGAAGGTTGATCTTCCCGCGTCATCTTTCATGCTAACTGTCAACAAAAATGGTCCGTATCCATCGAGCTGATTGATGTTTTCAATATTCCCTTCTTCTATGATAGGCCTTACGGGGATGACTTTATTATCCAGGAGTCTTTCTATGATTGATTCGTAAAGCCATTCTCTTATGGCCCCGGAAATGAGCTCCCGGGCCTCGGTCTGCTCACCGGTGTCCCGATTAATGCTTTTGGCGCACATGTCATAGTTATAGACCATGTCAGAGGTCACCTCAGCTGATGTTATCTTTCCATCCGGCTTCAGGTAAGGGTATATAAGATCATAGTTTTCTCTTGGGATGCCGGTAATCCAGAAAAACTGCGATGATGTCTCCTTTCCTACCCTCGTTTCACACTCTTTCGGCCCATACTTTTTTTTGGATTCATCATAGGCGAATGAAGGGAATGGCTGCTTGGGGATTTCTATGGCGACCCCAAGCTCCTTTAACTCATCTGTATTCTTCTCCACCACCTTTGCCATGCTGTGTATCAACATCCTTTCAAAGAGGTCTTTGGCAGCGGCCATATCCTCCCTGAGAATCTCTTTTACCTCGTCTGGCTTATGGAGATAGGTCTCAAAATCAATACCCCGATTTCTCCTTACCTCCAGATCCATCTGGCTGAAGTCAATGATATATTTTCCCCTCTGGATTCTATCAGGGCTCTCTACCTCGAGCCTGATATTAGGAGAGTCAATGAATATACCCTTTATCTTCGGATGATGGCAGGCCAGAAACTTGGAATAGATCATGCTGTGGGTCAAAACATAATGAAGGCCTTTGTAAGATATGGATGGTACATGTTCTACATCGTGGGCGAGCGGGTCCGTAACTGGACTTAGTTGTACCCTTTCAATATTACAAAGACCCTCATCAGCCAGGAATTGGTGCATGGCTGTTACGAAGGTGGCTCTTATGGATACGGCAGCAAGGAGGGTATCCCCCATCCACTTTTGATAGTAATATTTTTCAATATATTCCTTGAGGCTCGACCCGCCTTCCTTGAGGGCCGCCTGGAAGCCAAAAAGGGCATCTCCAATCCTGGTAATTCCTTCATCTTTCATG
>JAPVWE010000012.1 GCA_028572035.1 Desulfobacteraceae bacterium
GTCAAAGTCCAGGGTATGTGTATCTTTTTTTTGATTATGCCCTCTCATATAGTCTGGATTAGTGGTCGTTTCAAAATGGTTTATATAGACGGAGCGTATGATTCTAAGGGTTAAGGTGCAATAAACCATTTTGAAAACGACCTTGCAAAGGCGCATATAGGGCATAACAAAAAAAAGATACACATACCCAGACATTAGCTAAAAAATCAATAGGTTAGCTTACACTTGGACTTAGCCCTGTTTGAGGGGTGCTTATTGACCTAAATTTTTCGAATCCTAAAACGTCGACGGAAGAGTCATCGGTTTTACTTTGTTTTTTTTCGAAAATTGGTTATTATCAAAAGCCAATTATCAATTACTAGTATATCGTTTCATTGAAACACATACATATCTAATTAGTAAAAATGACAAATGTCAAAATCCAAAGTTCAAATCAAATCCAAATTACCAAATGTC
Organism: Desulfobacteraceae bacterium; assembly: GCA_028572035.1. Classification (GTDB taxonomy): domain Bacteria; phylum Desulfobacterota; class DSM-4660; order Desulfatiglandales; family B25-G16; genus JABXJZ01. The sequence goes on from JAPVWE010000012.1 coordinate 457, forward strand.
AAAAATACTGATCGGTGTTAGCTATTTTGAACTTTGAGCTTTGACATTCATTTGACATTTGAGCTTTGACATTTGAATTTTAATATATGTAAGTATTTTAGTGAAATCGTGTACTAGTCAGTGCCTACCTGGATGACATCTTTTCAAAAACAAACTGAGACTAAACCCCTCAAGGATGAGGATAAAGAGGCATGTAAGACATTTCTTGCCTTTTCCGTTTTCGTGTAAGGAGGGCTTTAAGCTGGTTGACTTTGCAGGCAGAGCCCAGATGCCTGGTAAATATCGATCTTGATTATTCTTAAAAGAAAATGCTAAATAAGGAAAGGTGACTGTAATGACAATCACACCGATCTTTGATCCTCGAGCAAGGGGAAGGGTCATGAGGGTGGCAGCCTTCATGTCAGGCTCAGGAACCAATGTTATCCGGCTTCTTGAAAGGGAAAAAGAACTGGAGCGGGAGCCCGGTGGGTCCCCCTTTAAGATTATCCTCATCTTCAGTGATCGCTCTGACGGTGGCTCAGCAGGAGAAAGAATTGCCCTTGACACAGGAATCCCCTACTTCAGTTACGACATAAGAAAATTCTACTCGCTAAAAGGATTAAAGAGGACCCACTTAACCCCTGAAGGTATGGCAGCCAGAAAAGAGTTTGATTCTGCGGCCTCTCGTCTGATCAAAGCCTTTGATATAGATATCATTGCCTTGGCAGGATATATGAGTTACCTGACATTAAATAGATGTGTCAATGTGCATCCGGGTGATCTATCCATACTTACACCTCATGGAAAAAGGCGGTATGTTGGCGATCATGCAGTGGCTGATGCAATAGCCAGTGGAGAAACCTCTTTACGTTCCTCAACCATCTGGACAGATGCCGGGGTGGATACAGGCCCCCTGCTGATGGTCTCAAGCTCCCTAAGAGTTGAATTGCCTTTTCCGTTACCGGATCTACTGAAAGATAAGCTCGCCTTTGACAAAGTGGTCGATGAACACCAGAGACGCCTTAAAGAGACGGGTGACTGGAAGATCTTTCCTCTAACAGTGCAGATGATTGCTCAGGGACGCTTTGCTCTGGATGAAAATAACAACGTTTACCTAGATGGGCACCCCGCACCCAAAGGCTACCGGCTTGAGAAATAATCTTAGACACTCTAGCTCACTCAAATAGGATTGTAACGCTTCATGTCACATGATTTTAGTCTTGCAAGAGAAAGGATGGTAAAAAATCAGTTAATCCCCCGGGGTATAAAAGATGAAATGGTTCTCGAAGCCATGGGTAAAATCCCCAGGCACCTTTTCATTGAAGAGGCCCTGGCTGGAGAGGCATATAATGACCATCCAGTTCCCATAGGCGAAAAACAGACCATATCGCAGCCTTACATTGTAGCCCTCATGACAGAGATATTGGAGCTGAAGGGAGACGAGAATACCCTTGAGATAGGAACAGGTTCTGGCTATCAGACAGCTATCCTGGCTGAATTGTCGAGCAGGGTCTATACTATAGAGAGGATCAAGTCACTACTGGTAAATGCCAGAAAACTATTATCCGAGTTAGGATATAGTAATATCCTATTTAAAGCCTTTGACGGAACACTGGGCTGGAACGAATACGCCCCTTTCGATGCCATCATGGTAACGGCTGGCGCACCAAGTCTACCAGAGCCTCTTATGGATCAGCTGGCAGACAATGGGCGGATGATTGTCCCTGTTGGTGACAGATACAGTCAGGAATTGATAAAGGTTATCAGGAAGGGAAACAGTCTGGAGCAAGAGAACTTAGGAGGATGTCGTTTCGTTAATCTCATCGGTGTCCATGGTTGGCCAGATTAAGGAAAGTGCCTAAAATGCCTAAAGTTATAAGTGCCTAAAGTTTGTTGTTCGTTGCTCCGCCGGCGGATGAACGGTGAACGTCTTATAGGAGATTTAAATGAAGTTTAGTGAATTTCCCAATGATATCAGGGATTACCTGATACCTGAGCCATCAGGTAGCATGTTTTACCGGTGCCTGGGTTGCAGGGGTGAATTCGATATTGATCATCTTATTTATACCTGCCCATCTTGTGGCGGGATATTGATGCTCTATCATCAGCCAACAGGAAAAACAAAAAATATTGACGGTGCCTTATGGAGAAGGATCTTTGACTACAGGGGGATGCTTAATCTCAATCCCCTTAAGGGTATCTTCCGCTATTATGAGTTCATTGCCCCCATTATCCCATTGGAAGCCATATTATATCTCGGTGAAGCTCATACCCCCATAGTTATGGCGAATCAAAATCTCGAATCCGCCACAGGCGGACCATTCTATTTTAAGAATGAAGGACTGAATCCAAGCCTATCTTTTAAAGATAGGGGAATGGCCTGTGCCTTAAGCTTTCTCACTTACTTGGTCAAAAACAAAAATATAAAAAAACTATTGACTGTATGCGCATCTACTGGTGATACCTCAGCCTCAGGGGCACTGTATTGCGCATACCTGACCGATCTTATTAAATCGGCCGTTGTTCTCCCAAAAGGGAAGGTCACATTACAGCAGCTCTCACAGCCCATTGGAAGTGGGGCAACGGTTTTGGAGGTACCCGGTGTCTTCGATGACTGCATGAAGATGGTAGAGGAGTTAAGCGATAGATATGACGTTGCCCTCTTAAATTCCAAGAACAGCTGGAGAATTCTGGGCCAGGAATCCTATTCCTTTGAAATAGCCCAGGACTTTGATTATCAGGTAGCTGATAAGGTTATACTTGTTCCAATTGGCAATGCCGGCAACATAACTGCCATTATCAGTGGCTTTTTGAAATTTCTCAAGGCCGACATCATTCCCGAACTACCCAAGATCATTGGCGTCCAGTCAGATCATGCCGACCCCGTATATCGCTATTATCTGGAAGACGACCCTTCCAGGCGGCAATTTGAGCCGGTTACTGTAAAACCGAGTGTTGCCCAGGCAGCTATGATCGGTAATCCTGTCTCTATGCCACGGGTAATTGATTTAGTTGGAGAATATAATCAGGCAGCCGGTCAAGAAAGGATATTCTTCGTATCTGTAACCGAACAGGAGATAATGGATGCCATGATAATAGCAAACAAGAATGGTCATATTGTCTGTACCCAGGGAGGCGAGTCTATGGCAGGGTTTATGAAGGCTGTAGAGGGAGGTCTTGTTTCCAGAGGAGAGGTAGGTGTGCTTGCTGCCACGGCCCATGTCCTTAAGTTCTCCTCCTTTCAGGATATGTATCTTGCCAATGGATTTCCACCCGAATTCCAGGTGAAGCCAAGAAAAGGGTATAAGAACACTCCTATCTCAGTCCAGCCAAAGGGCGTCAGAAGACTACCACAGGCTGGGAAGCCACTCCAGGGGAAAGACCTTGATCTCTTCATTAAGGCAAGTGCAGCTGAGATTGCCAGAATCCTGGATCTAAAAGAGAGATAGCCTGAAGATGAAAATAATTACACGGTATTTTTGCAAGGAATTCTTTACGTTCTTCTTTATCTCCCTGATTACCTTTTTAGTAATCTACCTTGTGATAAGCTTCTTTGGAAAAGTAGAGAAATTCCATGAGGCCAATGTCCCCATGAATGTGGCATTTTCATACTTTATCTATCAGATACCTTTTATTGTCCAACAGATGATACCTTTATCAGTCCTCATCTCTGTTATGTTAATGTTAGGCATAATGAATAAACACAACGAGATACTGGCAATGAAGAATTCTGGATTAAGCACCTTTAACCTCTCCTATCCCTTAATAGCAATCTCTATTCTTATTGGAATTGGGTCCTTTTTTCTCTCTGAATCCATTGTCCCTATTACCAGCTCCAGGGCCAATAATATATGGAATGTCCACGTTGAAAAAAAGAGCCCTCAAGGGGCCCACAAGCTATCCCACCTCTGGTACAGGGGCAAGGGCTCCATTTACCAGATTAGGGTCTATGACAGCAGGAAGAATACAATAGAGGGTCTTTCAATCTTTTTTTTTGATAAGGACTTCAAATTAATTAAAAGAATCGATGCCAAAAAGGCAACATGGACTAAGGGTATCTGGTATCTTAATGATGGACTTATCCAAAAGATTGAACCTGATGGATCAAGGAAATCAATTAGATTCGACTATCATTCCATGAAACTTCCTGAAACTCCTCAGAGTTTTGAGAGGACCATGAAGGCGCCAGAGGACATGAGCTTTTGGGAACTAAGAGATTATACGAGAAAGATAAGGGAAGAGGGTTATGATTCAACCAGGTGCCAGGTAGACCTCAATTTCAAATTAGCCTTTCCTTTCATATCACTGGTCCTTGCCTTAGTGGGAGTGCCTCTTGCCTTGAGAAAGAAAAAAGGCGGAATTCCTTTCGGCATTACTATTGGTATCGGCATTAGCTTTCTCTATCTCCTGACATTTGGCCTGGCCCGGTCTCTGTCCCTATCCGGGGCCTTGCCTCCGATTTTGGGTGCATGGATGGCAAACCTTCTTTTCTTACTCTTAGGCACTTACCTTATGCTCAAGGAAGAGAGTTGAGGAAGGGTTTCAGGGTGACGGTATCTCGGCCTCTAAGGCCATAGCTATCTTCTTTTTAAGCTCGGTCAAGTCAAAAGACTTAATAACATAAAAGTCTGCGGCAATGGATTTGATGTCTTCCTTGAAGGTATCGTAGGCAGTACAAAGAATCACCGGCATGTTGTAAAACTTATTCCTGATCTCCTGCAATAGGTCGAGACCATTATAATCAACCATTTTTATATCCAATACAATTAGATCAGGTTTTTCTTTGTCTATCCTCTCCGCCAATTTATATCCATCCGCGGCTGTAATGACCTCATAACCGACTTCACTTAACTCCTCAGAGTAGAGTAACCTGATATGTTCTTCATCATCAACAACTAATATCTTGGCCATAGGTAATCTCCCTATATAAAAAATTGGTAACTATTCAGCCACTAAGACACCAAGGCACTAAGATTAGAGAATTATTCTTTTTTGATACCCTTTCTATTCTGCCACTAAGACACCAAGGCACTAAGATTAAGGGGTTAAAACTCATACCCGCCCGCTTCCGAGTTCCGCCCCGTCCCGGGGGGATCGGGATCACTTCGGGAGAATTCGGAAACTCGCCTGAGCGAGAGCGATGGCGGGCAGGTCTATCCTTTGTGTCTTGGTGACTTGGTGGCTACCTGAACAGTTAAAGCTATTTTACATTGACTAATGAAGACCGATGAAAGAGAATGAAGCTGTCTATTAAACGTTCACTGTTGTCCGTTAACCGTTGACCGCAGCTATGGTTTCGGTGAACGGAAAACGGTGAACGAGCAACAAATTATAGATGGAGGGCATTCAGTTGGCCAAGCAGAAAACTATATTTGTATGTCAAAACTGTGGTTATAAGGCCCCAAAATGGTTAGGTAGGTGCTCAGATTGTGGAGCATGGAACTCATTGGTAGAGGAATTGACTGAAAGAGGCCACCGAGACAGAGAAAAAAGGCAACCCTTCTTAGACAGGCCCCAAAGGATTGATACAGTTGCCATAGACAAGGATGTTAGAGATAGGACAGGGATGAGTGAGTTTGATAGAACCCTTGGGGGAGGAGTTGTCCCAGGGTCCCTTGTCTTAATTGGGGGAGACCCTGGTATTGGCAAATCCACTTTGATTCTGCAGGTTGTACAGAGACTCGCCCAGCAAGGCCTTAGAACTCTCTATATCTCAGGTGAGGAATCGGTTCAACAGATAAAGATGAGGGCACAGAGGATATCAGCTGACTCTTCTGAACTCTATCTATTAAGTGGAACATGTTTGGAAGATCTTATTGATAGACTTGATGAGCTTGCCCCCCGGATTATTGTTATCGACTCGATCCAGACAATCTATACTGAATCCCTGGGTTCTGCTCCAGGCTCTATTGGGCAGGTAAGAGAGGTTACGAGCAGGCTGATGAGCCTGGCAAAAGGTTCCGGGAGGGCAATATTTTTGATTGGACATGTAACAAAAGATGGGGCAATAGCAGGCCCAAAGGTTTTGGAGCACCTGGTGGATACTGTGCTCTATTTCGAAGGAGATGGATCCCATATGTATAGGATCCTCAGGGCTGTAAAAAACAGGTTTGGTCCCACCAACGAGATAGGGGTATTTGAGATGATGGATAATGGATTGGAGGAGGTTGGCAATCCATCAAAGATCTTTTTGGAGGAGAGGGCCAGCGATGTCAGTGGCTCTGTGGTTATTTCCTGCATGGAGGGAACCAGGCCGTTGCTGGTAGAAATGCAGGCCCTTGTTTGTACCAGTTCTCTTGCCATACCGCGGAGGACCACCATTGGTGTTGACCCAAACAGGGTTAGTGTTCTTGTTGCAGTCTTGGCTAAGAGAGGAGGAGTCGCCCTGTCTGATAAGGACATATTCATAAATGTTGCTGGCGGGATCAAGATTTATGAACCTGCCATCGATCTTGGAATCATCTCTACCACCGCCTCAAGCTTTCTTAATAAACCGATCCCAAGAAAAACCGTCACTTTTGGTGAGGTGGGGCTCTCAGGGGAGGTCAGGGGTGTAAGCCAGACTGAGCTCAGGCTAAAGGAGGCGGTGAAGTTAGGTTTTTCCCGATGTTTGCTTTCAAAAAAAAGCATAAAAACGTTGAAGACTACAGTAGATATGGAACTCATTGGTGTCTCATCGGTCATGGAACTCCTGGAGGTCCTCTTCTAAAAACCGTCCTACCTTCTTCGCCAGACTTCCAAGATATCATATGTCCACCATTCAGCACAAAAGCGCGGGTTGCCGCTATTTATACGCAGCTCACAACACCTCAAGAAATGTTTTGATAAGATTCTGCTTCAAATTGTAAAAGAAGACCACGGCTTAGCCACAATAACCTCTGCCTCTGGTAATGCACGCCTGATACCTTCAACGAAAGTTTCAGGAGGTGAAGATTTCAGTCCGATCTTTTCAAACATTGCCTCGTGCGGGTGGAAAAGTACCACCTTTTTTGGTGACAGGGCAGCAACGCCCTCGGACAGTTGTTTCTCGAAATCAAGCTGCATACCAGCAAAAAGGATATCCGTTTTGAATCTCTGGGCTAATTCACGAACTCTTTCGATTTTCATGAGGTCGCTAAAACCCTCGCAGTAATTCATAAGATGCATATTATCTGGCCCTTCGACATAGAAGCCAAAATAGGGGGCATTAAATGGTACTTTAAACAGATTGTGCCATGCAGACTGGAGACTCGAGAAAAACTGTGTTTTAAAAAGCCCCCTTCTAAAGAGTCTTGAGATGCTCACCTTCCTGTGGTCCCATTCGAAGGCAGTTATCTTAAAATCAGAAACACTAACCTCTTGAAAAGGTTCTATTGGCAATAGCCTTTCTTTCCTCACTTCATACTTAGAGTTGAGGTGCCCGCATATGTCGTTGGACGCAACCACCACTGCATCTGTGTGCTTTAATATAGTCGGGACATCAATGTAGTGATCATGGTGCCCATGTGTCACACATATGACCTTTGAGTCCCGGAAATCATTCAAGCTGGCCCATTTGGCCCCATACATCTTTCTATACAAGGGATCAAACAAGAGATTACCGTTTGCCGACTCAACCACAAAACATGACCACCCAAGATACCTCAGATTTAACCTGGCACCCATGGCGAATACCTCCCCTATATCTCAATTTGACACCCCTACCCTCATACCATTATTTGGCACATGCCGTAAATAGCCTATCTGTCATTTGTCTAACTTCATAGAACATATCGTACCTTCGGTGCGGACCTGTAGGGGTTCGATTTATCGAACCCGGAATGACGGGCGTCATAAATGCCGCCCCTACAAGGACTTAAAAAGGAAATTCCTATGCAATGAACTTAGGGGCTTCGCCCCAATTTGCAATAGATGAGAAGATACTTGACACTGTACGGAAAGCGGTTTAGTAAACAACCACACCCAAAGGACGTGGTTTTCCAAGATCAAATAAAAGGGAGGGGAGCATGATTCTTGCACAGCTTTCAGTATATCCTATTAGTGAAGGTACAAGTTTGAGCAGGTTTGTTAGGAGAGGGGTAAAGGTTATCAAGGACTCTGGGTTTAGATATGAAATCGGAGGATTGTCTACTGCTGTTGAGGTCCCGGATCTAGATTCTTTATTCCTCCTCGTAAAGAAGGTGCACCAGGCACATCTTGAGGAGGGAGCCAAAAGGATTGCTATTGATCTAAAGGTCGATGACAGGAGAGATAAGGATGCCACATTAGAGAGCAAACGGAACTCTGTAAAATGAATACAAAGGGAGAAACTAACTTCTCCCTTTAGCATTCCTTCTCCTCGCCCAAAGCCTTCTTAACTGAGGTGAAAAGAGAGAGAGAATGGAGAGTCCGATAAGGATAGCACTCAGTGGTGAACTGACAAGAGCTAGGGGGTTGTTATCAGAGATAATCATGGCCTGTCTCAGGTTCTCCTCGGCAATGGGCCCCAAAACGATTCCCAGAATGATTGGAGCCAGGGGATAGTCATGTCTTTCCATGAAAAAGCCGATAATCGCGAAGATCATCATGATCCAGACATCTCCAAAATTGTTACGCAGGGCAAAGGTGCCAACAACGCAGAATATGATAATTCCGGGCCCTAAGATATTGTAGGGTAGCTCGATCACCTTAGAAAAATACCTGATAAACAGCTTTGCAAAAATGATTATGGATAGGTTGGCCAAAAACATCCCTACAAAGATAGAATAGACCAGTTTGGGCTGCTGGACAAAAAGCAGGGGGCCAGGTTGCAGCCCATGAATCAAGAAGGCGCCCAACATAATGGCCGTGCCCGCACTTCCCGGTATACCTAGAGTGAGCAAGGGGACCATAGCACCACCGGCGGCAGCATTGTTGGCTGCCTCCGGTGCAGCCACCCCTTCAGGGATGCCGGTCCCGAATTTCTCGGGATGTTTAGACCACCGTATAGCCTCACTTAACCCCACAAAGGCACCAGTAGTAGCCCCTACCCCAGGTAAGATTCCAATAAATGTGCCGATAGATGCTGAGCGAAGGAGCAATCCCTTGAGTCTATTGATCAGCTTAAGGGATGGCAATTTTGCCCTCGCCTTGGCTCGAATACCCGCCATCTCCCTCATTTCTCTGATCCTGTTCAGTACCTCGGCAACGGCAAAAAGCCCGATGATCGCAGGAATGAAACTTATTCCGCTCAGTAGGGTGGTGGTGCCAAAGGTAAACCTATTGAACCCGGAAATCTTATCTATCCCCACGGTTGCAACAAAAAGGCCTATGAGCACAGCGATGAGCGCCTTTAGTTCGTTCCTTGTACCAACACTGCTCACCACACTGAGCCCAAGAACGGCCAGAGCAAAATACTCAGAGGGGCCAAATTGAAGTGCCACCTTGGCCAACTGCGGTGCGATCAGGGCCAACATAAGTGTCCCGAACAGCCCACCGGTAACGGAGCTGAATATATCTACTCCCAGGGCCTCGCCTGCCAACCCCTTCTTGGCCATTGCATGCCCATCCAGGGTTGCGGCAACGCCTTCAGGGGCGCCAGGCGTGCGGAATAGAATTCCACTAATCGAGCCGGCATAGACAGAGGAGGCATAAATGCCCACTAAAAGCAAGAGGGCCGTGGTCGGCTCCATTACATAGGTTATGGGAACTGCCAGGGCCAGGGCCATCGTGCCGCTGATGCCAGGAATGGCACCGGCCATGATCCCCAACGAAGACCCGATGACGATGATGAAGAGGTTATAAGGCTCTAGGACGCTAAATAATCCCTGTGTCCAGTAGTAAAACATTTCTTCTCACCAGGGAGAGACAATGATTTATAACCCTAAAATGATACTGATGTCATGAAATACCCCAAATCCTTTTGGCAGGGGAACGAACAATAATCTACCAAAAAGAATATAGATAATGGCCATGATGCACGCAACGGCAATAGGGATCACCTTTTTCCTCTTGGGCATGATGAGAAGCATCATCCCGGTGATGAAGAGAGGTGATGCGACGATAAACCCCAGTGGTTTCAGAACATAGATATATCCCACGAGGAGAAAGACTGCGATCAAAACCCTCTTCCAGCCCTCCTCTCGATCCCTAACCTCACCCGGGGATTTCCTCCATTTGATGACATTGGAAACAGTGAGAGCACCACTCAGTGCAATCAGGAGGATCAATACAATCTTGGGCCAAAAGTCCGGTCCCACCTCCGCATAGGCGCGAAATTCTCTGAGTCTCATGGCCTCGATATAGAGATAACAGGAGGTCACCAATATAAGAAGACTCATTATGATTTCGCCAACCATACCGTTCACCACTAAAAAATGACTGGGCGGAAGAATTTCCGCCCAGCCTTATGTTCTTGCAGATTTACGCCCCTACTTGACGTAGCCCAAATCCTTTAAGACACTGGTAAAGGTCTCTTTCTCTTTCTTAATCAGCCCAGTCAATTCCTTTGGCCCCATATACCCCGGACGAAGATCCAGGAGCCTTGTTTTTTCCATACCCTTGTAGAGAGAATGGCCCATGGCCTTCTTGAAAATCTGGTGGAGGTATTCGATGTAGGCGGGTGGCGTACCTGCCTTGGCCCCAATACCCCTCCAGCGGCCCAGGGTTACGTCCCAACCAAGCTCGGGTGCCACCGGAATATTAGCAAATCGTTTATCCTCGACCCTATCTTCCTTGAAGATGACCAGAGCCTTAATGTCACCCGTTTCCAAAAGAGCGATTGTGGAGCCGAATTCCTCGAACATGGCATCGATGTGTCCTCCCAAAACCTGGGCATGCATCTTGCCGGCGGAATCAAAAGGGACATATTTTGCCTTGATTCCAGCAGCCTTCATGAACAAGGCCACAACCACCTGATCAAATCCGGCCGAGCCTGTTCCGCCGATGGACACCTTTCCCGGGTTCTTCTTCGCATAGTCGACAAAATCCTTGATGTCCTTGAAAGGGGTCCCTTTTGATTTACTCTTCTTTGAGCTCACCTGAATGGTCGCGGTATCGTATTGACAGCGGATAATGGGCACAAAATCATCGATGGTCAATGGTCTCCCCTTAAACTTGGCCCTTTTCAGGACATCGTTGATGGGAAGATCATTACCAATGGATGTAATAGTGTATCCATCTGCGGGCTGTTCCATGGTATAGATCATGCCGTTGGCCCCTGCAGCACCTGGGATATTGATGATGACAAGAGGTGCGGGCTTGAGGTATCTCCGTGCAGGGATGCCGATGGTCCTGCTGAAGATATCCGTACCCCCTCCAGGGCCGTACCAGAGGTTCCACTCGATTTTTCTCTTGGGGTAGTCGCCTGGTTTCTTAATCTTCGCAGCCTCTACAGTCACCGCCCCAAAAATCCCCACGATGAAAAACACTGCCACCAATGTACCAATAAACCTTCTTTTTCTTTTCCCCATAGTCTTGCCCTCCTTTACGGTTTAAGGTTATTGTTAAAATGTCAAAGCACTGCTTCCCTTGCCGACTTCTTTAATCGAGTCCTCTCTTACCTCCACTTACGATCAGAACTCGGCGGCACGCACTGGGTAAGATAGGAGAAAACAGGCCTGTGTGTCAAGGAAAAAGGCGGCAAGGGGATATAATGCCCCGTGTGCTAATAGGGTTTACCTGCCAGCCATAGCACCTAGGAGCTCGGCGCCGCGCACCGGATTGAATATGCCGCAGCAGCACTGCTTGGCAAGCTCCTCGGCGGCCTCCTCGGGGCTCAGCCGGCCGGCCTTGATGTCCTCTGCCATTGACACTACCAGATTAGCGGCGACCATGCCGTGGCCGCACATGGTGGTAACCTCCAGTACGTCCCCAGGGGTCAACTTCTCTGTCTTCCCCCAGATGTCCAGAGAGTGCTCAACAGTATGCAAAGTCAACCCTGTCTTCTGGCAACACTCTTTGGCCGAGTCAAAAAGCCCGCTGATGATCACCGACATTCCCAGGTCGGCGTCCTTGACTTCCTGAACCACCTTGGCTACCGTCTCCAAGTCCGTGAACACGACGTGCACAATTGAGGTATCTTTAATATCGGCCATCACCTTTTCTGTGCCAACGCTGTAAGTGTTTCCGGTTTTCATGTCGCCCAAGTTGACAGGGTTGTAACGTTGAGCGATCTGCATGAACTGGCGCATTTTAGTCGCTGAATCCTTCTCGTTAATCCCCTTGGCCGACATGGCAAATACAACATAGTCGTTTGCCAGATTCTCAGGAGTGCCTCTACGGTGTAAGGTGTGCGTCACTGATATACCTCCGCTGAGGGCCGACCCAGGCCAATGTTGCTCTTTCCGTTGATGGAGACCGTTACGCCCAACTCATGTAGCATCTTCTCCCAGGGCACTGAGCCATCAGGCTTGAGCCTGGTTATTATGTCCAGACTGAAGACGGTGTCTACATGCTGGGCAACCTCCTTCAGTTCCCTGATTACTGCCGGGATCTTCTCCTGAGGTACCAGGCACTCAATCATCGCCGAGAGCACCTTTTCGCCCAAGACCTCTGACTTGAGCTTGCCCGTCGCCTGGTCAACCATGAGGTAAGTGACCGGGTTCTGGGCTGCGAACTTCACGCCGGCTGCTGCCAGGGCCTGGGCCACCTTCTCCACATCGGTGAACCTGGTTCCCACGCCAGGTCGGCCCATCTCTGCGGTCATCCCCACCAGGGCTTTCTTGTAAACCCCCGTAACGTCGTTAGTCTTCATCTCTTCCGTGCCCCGCCCTGGAACCCTGGTCTCCTTATGCTCAGACAGCGGGTTGGAGAATAAAGTCCTCACCGAGCGCGGCCAGGGGTGTACCTCCTCTATGAAGCAATCAGCCGGGCACATCCCTGATCTAAAGCAGACCCCACATTCGACGCATTCGTCGGCGTCGATCACAGCCACCTCATTCATCTTTATGGCCCCCATAGGACAGTAGGCCACACACAGCCCGCAACCTATGCATGTTTCCAAATCGATTCTCATGTCATCTACCTCTGACCTGTCTTTGCTGTTGATGACGGGAGTATAGGAGTAGGTAGGCTTATGTGTCAAGCTCAAATCATTTGCCGAGAATCAAACTCCATAAAGTAATCATACCTCAAATGTAGTGGTAATGAAACAACCTCCATTTTCATGAAC
>JAPVWE010000013.1 GCA_028572035.1 Desulfobacteraceae bacterium
AGTAGAGATGGTTATGCCTGGTGATAATGTCTCCCTGGAGATACATTTGATAACCCCAATAGCCATGGAAAAGGAACTCCGCTTTGCTATCCGGGAAGGTGGCAAGACAGTTGGTGCCGGAGTAATAAGTGATATTGTAGAGTAGAGGTATAGATATGAGGGATATTATTACCTTGGCTTGTACAATATGTAAGCAGAGAAATTACACAACTACAAAGAACAAGAGAAGTAGTCCAGATAAATTGCAGTTCAAGAAGTACTGTCCATTTTGCCGTATCCATACACTTCATAAGGAAACCAAATAGAGACTGTTTTTATGCAGGCCAGTAGCTCTAACGGTTAGAGCACCGGACTCCAAATCCGGGTGTTGGGGGTTCGAATCCCTCCTGGCCTGCCATTTTTAGAGGAATTTTACGAGTAATGGATGGGCACTTGTTAATGTGGCAAAATTGACCTCCTAAGGGTATTTTATGAATTATGAAAAAAAAGAAGGCCCGCAGAAGAAAAGGCGTTAGTAAGAAATCACATGTAATGTCGGCTGCCAGCATTTCCAAAGAAAAAAAGGCTGGTAGAGTAGCCATTTCAGAGCAAGGAGATCTCCCGCCGACACCGTTGAAAAAAGATGGTTATAAGAAAGTAGAGAACAATGTATTTGCACTCAAGAGATATTTTATCGTGGCCCGACAATTTTTGGCCGATGCCAAAGTGGAGCTCAAAAAGGTAACCTGGCCCACTAGAAAGGAACTTTTATCTATTACAGCGGTAGTTGTTATATTGGTTCTTTTAATTGCCTTTTATCTGGGTATAGTCGATTTAGGTTTGGTGAAGATGATAAAGAATGTAATTGGATAATTATTTTTGGTGAATGTCACTTGTAAATGAGACCAAATGTCAGAGAATTCCTTATTCAAACAAATACCTAATGACAAATGACTAGTGACCAATGACTAATGACGTTGCCTATATTAAAGTTCAGGTGTGAGTGTGGAGTTAAAGTGGTATATAGCCCATACCTATTCTGGATTCGAAAACAGGGTAAAGGTAACCTTACAAGAAAAAATCAAATCCTTGGGGAAGGAAGAGTTTTTCGGCCAAATAGTAGTGCCAACTGAGCAGGTTGTAGAATTAGTAAAAGGGAAAAAAAAGACATCTTCTCGGAAGTTCTATCCCGGTTACATAATGATTCAAATGGCATTGACTGAAGAAACATGGCATATAGTTCAGGATCTGGACAAGGTAACAGGATTCTTGGGTGAGAAAACGAAGCCTGTTGCAATTTCTGAAGAGGAGGCACAAGGGATCCTTACGAGGATGGCGGATGGAAGAGAAAGGCCGAAACCAAAGTTCTCCTTTGAAGAAGGTGACGAGGTTAGGGTGATTGATGGTCCGTTTACTAACTTCAATGGGGTTGTGGAGGAAGTAAAACCAGATAAGGCTAAGTTAAAAGTTTTGATAAGTATTTTCGGACGTTCAACCCCGGTTGAGCTTGATTTTGTTCAGGTCACAAGAATATAAGGGGACAATATATGGCAAGAAAGGTTATCGTAACGATCAAATTGCAAGTGAAGGCAGGACAAGCAAACCCTTCACCGCCTGTTGGACCTGCACTGGGACAGCATGGCGTTAATATAATGGAGTTTTGTAAAGCCTTTAATGCTCGGACACAGAATCAGGAGGGTGTGATTATTCCTGTTGTTATAGAGGTCTATGCAGATAAATCATTCTCTTTTATAACTAAAACTCCTCCTGCCTCTGTTCTTCTAAAGCAGGCAGCAAATATAGCTAAGGGTTCTGCTGATCCAAGGAGAGAAAAAGTGGGAACCGTAACCAAGAACCAGATTGAGGAGATAGCTAACCTAAAACTTCAGGATCTTAGCGCTGTTGATTTGCCAGGGGCCTTAAAGATTATTGAGGGTACGGCCCGATGCATGGGAATCACCGTTGAAGATGGAGAAGGCCAGTGATTTGGTTCCTGGTTGCCCGTTGCTGGTTAAGAAAACGAGAAACAAGTAACGAAAAGCAAGTAACGAGAAGATAATATGCCCAAAAGAGGAAAGAGATATATCGAGGCTGCCAAAAAAATAGACAGGTTGAAGAAATACACATTTAACGAGGCTATCGAATTAGCCGTAGATACTTCATATGTGAAATTTGATACCTCGGTAGATATATCTGTCCGGTTAGGTGTTGATCCACGCCACGCCGATCAGATGGTAAGGGGTACCGTTTCCCTTCCCCATGGTATTGGCAAGCCAGTTAGGGTAATTGCTTTTGCCAAGGGGGAAAAAGAAAAGGAGGCGTCAGAAGCTGGGGCAGACTCTGTTGGCTCGGAGGATCTCTCGGAGAGGATCCAGAAAGGATGGCTTGAATTTGACAAGGTCGTTGCTACTCCAGATATGATGGGCATAGTGGGCAAGTTAGGTCGTATCTTGGGCCCAAGAGGGATGATGCCCAACGCAAAACTTGGTACTGTAACCTTTGATGTGGCCAAGGCTGTCAGCGAGCTAAAGGCAGGAAAAATTGATTTCAAGGTAGATAAAACAGGAATAATACATAACTCTATAGGGAGGACATCTTTCGGGGTTGATAAGCTCCTGGAAAATACTGCCTTCTTTGTCGATACTATCGTGAGGTTAAAGCCATCCTCCAGTAAGGGAACTTATCTAAAAAGTATAGCAATATCAAACAGTATGGGCCCAGGCATTAAAGTAGATGCAGTCTATGTTAGGGATCTCCTCAAGTAAAGTAGGGAGTTTAGAAAACTGCTTCCTGTTTACTGCCTACTGCATACTGAAAAGCAGGGAGGTGATTTTCCTCTTTGGACAGGAATGAGAAGGAAAAAATTGTAACCGGCCTGAAAGAAAGGCTTGGAAAGGCTTGTGGAACCTTTCTGGTTGATTACCATGGGTTGAATGTAGGGGCGCTTACAAAATTAAGACGCGAGTTGACAGAAACCAATATTGAGTTTCGGGTTGTCAAGAATAGGCTGTTGTCGATTGCATGTCAAGATACAGAGACAGCTGTTCTAAAGGATTATATCGGTGGGCCTTGTGCTTTAGCCATAACCTATGATGATGTGGTTATGCCTGCTAAGGTTCTAACAAAATTTGATCGGGAATACGAAGCACTAGAGATAAAGATTGGGCAGATAAATGGAAAAATTATTGATTTGCCTGCTATTAGAAGATTAGCCCAGCTTCCTTCAAGGGAGATTCTTCTTTCGCAACTTCTTTTTTCTCTTTCTGGCGTACCGACTTCCTTTGTTAGAATATTATCTGAAATGCTAAAGAGATTGGTCACTGTTTTAGAGGCCATAAAAGGCCAGAAGGCATAAATTAATAAGTGCCTAAAATGAGCTAAAATTATAAGTGAGCTAAAGTTAGTGGAGTGAATTATTTGCTATTTTCACATCTGTCGGGAATAGATAAATGAAGAAAATGATATTAACTCAACTATGTAAGTTATTTTTTCTTTTTAAACTTTAGGCACTTTAAACTTTAACATGGAGGATGTTAGATTGATATGGCAACTAAGACTAAGACAAGCAAAAAAGACGTAATTGAGTTTATTTCCAATATGACAGTTTTAGAACTGTCTGAATTAGTAAAAGAGCTTGAAGAGAAATTTGGTGTTTCAGCTGCTGCCCCGGTAGCAATTTCACCTGCCGCTGCCCCTGAAAAAGGTGAACAGGTAGAGGAGGCGGAAAAAACAGAGTTTAGTGTCGTATTAACAGGAATTGGGGATAAGAAGATTCAGGTGATTAAGGGTGTTCGGTCTGTAACGAATTTAGGGCTAAAAGAGGCCAAGGAGCTTGTTGACAATGTACCCAATAAAGTAAAGGAGGGTATTTCAAAAGAAGATGCAGAGAACATTAAGAAACAGCTTGAGGAGGCCGGGGCTACAGTGGATATAACATAGACTCTAATCATGCACTTGTTTCTTTGTTATGCTAATCTTATGTTTGATATGCATCCATAAACAAAGTCTATAAGGAGATCAGAGTGTGAATAAAGCAGATGATTCATGGTATTATCCAAGAAAGAACTTCGGCAGAATAAAATCTATCCTTGATGTACCCGATCTTATAGATGTGCAAAGAGACTCCTATGAGCGTTTTTTGCAAAAGAATGTTTCACCTCAAGAGCGCAAAGACATTGGGCTTCAGGGGGCATTTAAAGGTGTTTTCCCCATTCATGATTTAAATAAGACATGTTCGCTGGAATTTGTTCGGTATTTTTTTGAAGATATAAAATACGATGAGGAGGAATGCCTCAAGAAGGGGATGACCTATGAGGCACCAATTAGGATAGTTGTTCAACTCCTGGTGTTTGATTTTGATGATGTCACTGGGAGCAAAAGTATCCGGGATATTAAGGAGCAGGAAATATATTTTGGCACCTTACCAATGATGACCGAGAGAGGGACCTTTATCATCAACGGTGTAGAGAGGGTAGTTGTTAGTCAGCTTCACAGGTCTCCAGGTGTCTTTTTTGATAATGATAAGGGAAAGACGCACCCCAGCGGGAAACTTCTTTATTCTGCCAGAATCATTCCTTTGCGTGGGTCATGGATTGACCTCGAATTTGATAACAAGGATAACCTTTTCGTTAAAATTGACAGAAGGAGGAAGTTTCCAGCGACCACTCTTGTCAAGGCCTTTGGCTATTCCGAGGAAGAAATCTTGAGCCGTTTTTATAACATAGAGAAGATTTTGGTCGATAAGGACTCTTTTAGGTGTGACTTGGATCTGAACAACCTTCAGGGGCAGAAGATAACTGAAGATATAATTGACCCAAAAGGCGGGAAGATTTTAGCTAGAAAAGGGGAAAAATTTAGTAAGAAATTATACAAAAAGCTCATTGATATCGGTGTGCAAGAGATACCTGTGAGTTTGAATTATCTCGAGGGAAGGATTGCCGCGCATGATATAGTTGATCCCCAGACAGGAGAAGTTTTGGCAAGAACCAATCAAGTTCTTGAACAGGAGAATCTGAAACTTATGCAGGAGAGGGGTGTTGGAGAGATTGACTTAGTGGTGTTAGATTCGCCAGAGGTTAATACGTCTATAAGAGATACTATGCTCTTAGACAAAGTTATTACTACTGATGATGCCATTCTCGATATTTACCGAAAACTAAGGCCAACGAGCCCACCTACACAGGAGATGGCGGATGCCCATTTCAAAGGACTCTTTTTCAACCCTTCTACCTACGATCTTTCCCAGGTAGGTCGCTTGAAGATGAATTATAGGCTTAACCAGGATGTTCCTCTTGAGATGTGCACATTAAGAAAAGAGGATATAATGGAAACAGTTAAGGAACTGGTAAAGTTGAGTGTTAAAGAGGGTGCCGTTGATGATATAGATCATCTGGGAAATCGCAGGGTTAGATCAGTAGGAGAGTTATTGGAAGAAGGATATAGGGTTGGACTGATTAGGATGCAGAGGGCTATTAAAGAGAGAATGACCCTCCAAGATGTTGATACCTTGATGCCTCGCGATCTGATTAATTCTAAGCCTGTTTCTGCTGTAATCAACGAGTTTTTTGGATCTAGCCAGCTATCCCAATTCATGGACCAAACCAATCCGTTGTCAGAGATAACTCACAAAAGGCGCTTGAGTGCACTTGGTCCGGGAGGATTAACAAGGGAGAGGGCCGGCTTTGAGGTCAGAGACGTACACCCAAGCCACTATGGTCGAATATGTCCAATTGAAACGCCTGAAGGGCCAAATATTGGTTTGATCGTTTCTCTAAGCACCTATTCTCGTATAAACGATTTTGGTTTTATAGAAACGCCTTATAGAAAGGTTGAAGATGGCGTTGTTTCAGATAAGATAGAGTATCTGACAGCCATGGATGAGGGGGAATACCCAATCGCGCAAGCTGATGAGCAACTCGATTCCGATGGTCATTTCGTCGAGGATATTGTAGGTGCAAGAAAGGGAGGTGAGGCATGTCTAGTCCCTGCACACGAGGTTAAATACATGGATGTTTCTCCAAACCAGTTGGTAAGTATTGCCGCATCATTAATTCCTTTCTTGGAGCATGATGACGCTAACCGGGCCCTCATGGGCTCCAATATGCAGAGGCAGGCCGTACCTCTTTTGCAGGCCAAGTCTCCACTTATTGGAACTGGAATTGAAGGAATTGTCGCACGGCACTCAGGTCTAGCTGCTATAGCCAGGAGAGACGGGATTGTTGAAAGCGTTGATGCCTCTCGTATAGTCATTCGATCAAAGAAAGAGGAGGAGGGCATTGAGATTTATAAGTTATTGAAATTCAGGCGCTCGAATCAGAGTACCTGTTACAATCAGAAACCGATCGTAAAAGAAGGGGATAAGGTTAAGAAGGGCCAGATTATTGCAGATGGCCCTGCTATGGAGAAAGGTGATCTTGCCTTAGGCAGGAATGTAGTAGTAGCATTTCTTTCCTGGGGTGGGTATAATTTCGAAGACGCAATCCTGGTAAGTGAAAGGTTGGTCCGGGAAGATGTCTTTACTTCCATACATATCGAAGGGTTTAATGTTTTGGCAAGAGACACCAAACTCGGACAAGAGGAAATTACCCGAGACATACCCAATGTGGGAGAGGAGGCCCTCAGGAAACTTGATGAAAGCGGTATTATACGTTTAGGAGCTGAAGTAATGCCTGGTGATATTCTGGTTGGCAAAATTACGCCTAAGGGTGAGACCCAATTATCACCAGAAGAAAAGCTCCTCCGTGCTATCTTTGGTGAAAAAGCAGGCGATGTTAAGGATACTTCACTAAGGGTTCCACCTGGTGTGGAGGGTGTAGTTATTGATGCTCAGGTATTTGCTCGTAGAGGCGTAGAAAAAGATGAGAGGACAAAGAGTATTTTGGATTCTGATATAAGTCAGCTAACAAAGGATAAGGAGGATGAGATCGGGATTATAACCAGAAACGCTCAAGAGAAATTGGCGGTCATCTTGGAAGGAAAGCGTCTTAAATCAGATCTGAGGCACAAGGAGACAGGTGAGATTGTATTAGAAAGGGGCCAGGTTATTGATCCTGAATGTTTGAAGAGGATTCCTGTAGATTATTGGGAGGGAGCGAATATTGAGGCCGAAATGGAGGTAATTGAAAGGATGGAATCAATTATCTCAGCATATCGCCAGCAGGCTGATAGATTACATGAGCTTTTTCAGCAAAAGATAAAGAGGTTAGATATGGGCGATGAACTGTCACCCGGAGTAATTAAGATGGTAAAAGTATTTGTAGCTGTCAAGCGAAAACTATCTGTGGGTGACAAGATGGCCGGCCGACATGGAAACAAGGGCGTCCTTTCCCTAATAGTCCCTGTAGAGGATATGCCGTATTTTGCTGATGGTACACCGGTAGATATAGTCTTGAATCCCCTCGGTGTTCCTTCCAGGATGAATGTGGGACAGATTCTGGAGACCCATCTTGGTTGGGCCGCCCATGAACTTGGGCAGCAGATAGGAGAGCTGGTGGACGGCTTGAGAGATAGAAGTTTATTAAGAAATGAGTTGAGAGAGATCTATCCTAAAGAATACGATCAGATGTTTGCTAAATTTTCGGATGAAGAACTCAAGACAAATGCTTCCTATATGCGGGATGGTTTACATATGGCTACGCCTGTTTTTGATGGGGCAAAAGAAGAGGAAATAATGGAGTGTTTAAAGAAGGCAGGTTTACCTCTTAGCGGTCAAACGATTTTGTATGACGGTAGAACAGGGGAGCCTTTTGATCAACCGATAACTGTTGGTATAATGTATATGATGAAACTCCACCACTTGGTAGATGACAAGATCCATGCTCGCTCCATTGGTCCATATTCTTTAGTTACTCAGCAACCCCTGGGTGGTAAGGCCCAGTTTGGAGGTCAGCGCCTGGGTGAAATGGAGGTCTGGGCAATGGAGTCTTACGGAGCGGCATATTGCCTGCAGGAGTTTTTGACTGTCAAATCGGATGATGTAGCAGGTCGAACACGGATGTATGAAAAGATTGTAAAGGGGAATAATCTCTTAGAAGCTGGCCTGCCAGAGTCCTTTAATGTTTTGGTAAAAGAACTCCAGAGCCTCGGCTTAGAGGTACAGCTAAACGAGGACGGAGAGCCTGAGACTCTTTTAGATTATAACAAAGGGAGCTAAAGGAAGGAGGAAGCCTTGGAAGATTTGTATGGTTTTTTTACAAAACCAAAAGATCCCTTAAGCTTTAATTCGGTGCAGATCTCAATAGCTTCACCTGAAAAGATAAGAGAGTGGTCTTCCGGCGAGGTTAAGAAACCTGAAACTATTAATTACCGAACCTTTAAACCTGAAAGGGATGGTTTATTCTGTGCAAAGATTTTTGGTCCTATAAAGGATTACGAGTGCCTTTGCGGAAAGTACAAAAGGATGAAGCACAGGGGAGTGGTGTGCGAGAAATGTGGTGTAGAGGTTACTCACTCTAAGGTGCGAAGACAGAGAATGGGTCATATTGAATTAGCTTCACCGGTGGCACACATCTGGTTCCTCAAATGTATCCCCTCCAAAATCGGTTTGCTCTTAGATATGACTCTTAAGACGTTAGAGAAGATATTTTACTTTGAGAATTATGTGGTCGTAGATCCGAAAGATACACCTTTAACGAAAGGTGCCTTGTTGACAGAGGAGCAGTATTTAAAGGCCAGTGAGGAGTACAGAGACAGATTCGAGGCCGGAATGGGAGCTGAGATTATCCAAAAGCTACTCAAAGAGATAGATTTAGATAACCTTACATCCAAATTAAAGGGTGAGATACTGAGTACCAAATCAGATGCCAAAAGAAAAAAGCTTTCAAAACGTGTCCGGATAATCGATTTCTTTAGATCCTCCAAGAATAGGCCAGAGTGGATGATAATGAACGTTATTCCTGTTTTACCACCAGATTTAAGGCCTTTGGTCCCTTTAGATGGAGGGAGATTTGCTACTTCAGATCTCAATGATCTTTACCGCAGGGTTATAAATAGGAACAATAGGCTGAAACGTCTTTTAGAGTTAAATGCCCCTGATATTATAATCAGAAATGAAAAAAGGATGCTCCAGGAGGCTGTAGATGTTTTGTTTGATAATGGCAGAAGAGGTAAGACTATTACTGGCGCAAATAAGAGGCCATTAAAATCCTTAAGTGATATGCTTAAGGGTAAGCAAGGTAGGTTTAGACAGAATTTACTCGGAAAGAGGGTGGATTATTCGGGACGATCAGTAATCGTAGTTGGTCCTGACTTAAGGCTGCACCAATGTGGACTCCCAAAACAGATGGCATTAGAACTTTTTAAGCCATTTATATACCATAAGCTGGAGGAAAAAGGCTTGGCAACCACCCTTAAGAAAGCTAAGAAACTGGTCGAAAATGAGACACCAGAGGTATGGGACTGCCTGGATGAGGTAGTTAAGGAACACTGTGTTTTGCTTAATAGGGCTCCTACTCTTCACCGGCTCGGCATGCAAGCATTTGAACCTGTCCTTATTGAAGGTAAGGCTATTCAACTCCATCCATTGGTTTGCACTGCGTTCAATGCTGATTTTGATGGTGACCAGATGGCTGTTCATGTTCCTCTTTCTATCGAGGCCCAGATTGAAGCCAGGGTATTGATGCTATCTACGAACAATATTCTTTCACCAGCCAATGGTGACCCTATAATTGTTCCGACCCAGGATATTGTATTGGGTATCTATTATATGACGAAAGAGAGGCCATTTTGCAAAGGTGAAGATCGGATTTTTGCTAATACTCAAGAAGTTAGGATGGCCTACGACGCTGGTGAGTTAGATCTGCATGCTTCCATAAGGGTTAGAATTAATAGCCAGATTATTAGGACAACTACTGGAAGGGTAGTCCTTCACGAGATTTTCCCCAAGGAGCTGTCTTTTGAAATGGTGAATAGAGTAATAACCAAGAAGGAACTGAGAGATATTATTAGTGAATGTTATCGTTCTTTAGGTACTAAGGCAACCGTTATTTTGGCCGATAGGCTTAAAGATATAGGATATAAGTATGCTACCATTTCCGGTATTTCTATCTCAAGTAAAGATATGGTTACCCCAAGAAAAAAACAGGAAATCATTGAGGAGGCCGAAGGTGAGGTAAAAAAGATTGAAAATCAATACAGTGATGGTCTGATTACAGAGGGTGAGAAATACAATAAAGTGGTTGATATCTGGACAAAGGCTACAGAGTCAGTTTCCTCTGAGATGATGGATGAAATGGCTGTAGAGAAAGTGACGGGTCAGGATGGAAGGGGGAAAAAGGGTGATAGCTTTAATCCAATATATATGATGTCTGACTCCGGTGCGAGGGGTAGTAAGGATCAGATGAGGCAGCTGGCAGGGATGAGGGGTTTAATGGCAAAACCCTCTGGTGAGATTATCGAGACACCCATTACTGCAAATTTCCGCGAGGGTTTGACAGTTTTGCAGTATTTTATCTCTACTCATGGTGCAAGAAAGGGATTGGCTGATACAGCCCTAAAAACGGCCAATTCAGGATATCTGACTCGCAGATTGGTAGATGTATCCCAGGATGCCTGTATTACAGAAGAAGATTGCGGTACTATGGATGGGATCTGGGTAGAGTCATTAATTGAGGCAGGTGAGGTGATTCAGACCGTCTCGGAGAGAATTCTGGGCAGAATCGCAGCCGAAGATATCTCTGATCCAATAACCGGGGAAATGCTGCTTAAGTATAATGAGGAAGTAGATGATGCGGCAGTTGAAAGAATAGAGAGATCTTGGATTGAAAAGGTAAAGATTAGATCCGCATTAACCTGCAGGACAAAGAGGGGGGTTTGCAAAAGGTGTTATGGTCGTGACTTAGCCCACGGTAGAGAGATTGACATAGGTGAGCCAATAGGCATTGTTGCTGCCCAGTCAATTGGCGAGCCGGGTACACAGCTAACTATGCGGACATTTCACATTGGGGGTACAGTAAGTAGAAAGGTAGAGCAGTCCACCATTCAGGCCAGGAATAGTGGAAAGGTGACATTCTATAATCTCAAGACAGTAATAGATGTCAAAGGGGACCATGTGGTAATGAATAGGAATGGGGATATTGGAGTAGCAGATGCAAGTGGAAGAGAATTGGAACGCTACCCGGTTATATATGGGGCTATCATCAAGGTTAATGATGGAAAGGAGATAAATCCCGGTGAGCTGCTGGTTGAATGGGATCCCTTTACAATACCGATATTGACAGAGGTTTCTGGTAGGTTAAAATTTGGCGACATTAATGAAGGTAAAACAATGCAGGAGAGGTTGGATCCTGTAACTGGTAAATCAAGTAGGGTTATTGTTGCATCTGGTGATACAGAGGTTAGACCAAGGATCTCTATCAAAGATTCAAAACGCAAGACAATCCAGCTTTCTGGTGACTCAGTGGCAGTAGCCAGGTATTTCCTTCCTACAGGTGCTATTATTATGGTTTCAGAGGGAGATGAGGTTCATGCCGGTGATGCCTTGGCCAAGATACCGAGAGAAACCACAAAGACCAAAGATATAACTGGAGGTTTGCCAAGGGTTGCAGAATTATTTGAGGTCAGGAAACCAAAAGACCATACCCTCTTAAGTGAGATCGATGGAACAATATCATTTGGAAAATATTTATCAGGTAAAAGAAGGGTAATTATTACTCCAGAAGTTGGTAAACCGGTTGACTATACTATACCCAGAGGTAAACATGTAAGTGTCTTTGATGGGGATTATGTTAGGGCTGGGGAAGCCCTCATGGAAGGTTCGGCTAATCCTCATGATATTTTAAGAATAAAAGGGCCGAAAGAGCTATCCAAATACCTTGTTGATGAAGTTCAGAAGGTATACCGCCTCCAGGGTGTTAAGATAAACGACAAGCACATAGAAGTGATTGTCAGACAGATGTTGAGGAGAGTAGCAGTTAAGGAAGTCGGAGATTCAGATTTCATATTAGGAGATGAGGTAGAGAGATGGCGATTTGAGGAAAAGAATGAGGAAGTTATTGCAAATGGAGGCAAACCAGCTGTTGGTGAGCCCCTTTTATTGGGGGTTACCAAGGCGTCAATTAATACAGACAGCTTTATATCAGCTGCATCTTTTCAGGAAACGACAAAGGTCTTGGCGGATGCAGCCGTGGAGAGTAAGATAGATTATCTGAGAGGCCTTAAAGAGAATGTCATTATGGGTAGGCTTATACCGGCGGGTACAGGTTTGAGTAAGCACAGAGGGCTAGATATAGAGATGGAACAAGACTCCTCTAAGGATGTCGAAGCAGTCTGATAGGATAAGGACATTCGGCATATATAGCAAGATATCTTATTTGGAAGAGAAAGATGCCAACAATCAATCAACTTATTAAGAAAGGGCGCCACAAGGTACAGAAGAAGATTAAGACACCTGCCCTCAGAGGGTGTCCTCAAAAGAGGGGTGTATGTATCAGGGTGTACACATCAACTCCTAAGAAACCTAACTCAGCCTTGCGTAAGGTTGCAAGGGTAAGGTTAACAAATGGGATAGAGGTCACTTCCTATATCCCAGGGATTGGACATAATTTGCAGGAACATTCTGTTGTCCTGATCAGGGGCGGGAGAGTTAAGGATTTGCCAGGGATCAGGTATCATATTATTCGGGGTACCTTAGATAGCTCAGGCGTTGAAGATCGCAGGAGAGGTCGCTCCAAATATGGGGCTAAGAGGCCCAAAGGGATTTAGATTATAGTTAGTTTTTTGGAGATACTAGAATGGCAAGAAAAGGGGAGATCATAAAAAGGAAGATCTTGTCTGACCCAAAATATAAGAGCGAATTGATCGCTAAATTCATCAATAGAATTATGCAGAGGGGGAAAAAGAACTTAGCTCAATCTATGCTCTACGAGGCCTTTGATATCATCCACCAGAAGACAAAGGAAGATCCTTTATCTCTTTTTCAGAAGGCTATCGAAAATGTTAAGCCTGTTGTCGAAGTAAGATCGAGGAGGGTCGGCGGTTCCACCTATCAAGTTCCGATTGAAGTTAGATATGCACGGAGGGCTACACTCAGTATTAGGTGGATACTTGCATATGCCAAACAAAGGGGCGAGAAAGGAATGGCAGCAAGACTTGCAGGTGAACTGATTGATGCCTTTAACGGGAGGGGAGGAGCTTTTAAGAAAAAAGAGGACACCCATAGGATGGCCGAGGCAAATAAGGCCTTTGCCCATTATCGTTGGTAAGAAGATGTCATTAGTCAGTAGTTTCCGAATTCCGGAACTCGGAAGCATTTGCCATTTGTAAGTAACACTCATGATCAGGAGATCTTATTTTGGCCAATGACAAATGACAAATGGCCAATCACCAATAAAAAGGCTTTCTTAAGGAGGTAACTACAATGGCCAAAGAGAAATTTAAGAGGACAAAGCCACATATAAATGTCGGCACCATCGGTCATATAGATCATGGTAAGACGACGTTAACAGCGGCAATCACCCTCTGTTTATCAAAGGTTAATATGGC
>JAPVWE010000014.1 GCA_028572035.1 Desulfobacteraceae bacterium
AAACGCACTAAAGTCGTTTACATTGTCATTGCGAGCCTGCTCCGTCCCGGGGGGACGAGAGTCCCTTCGGGAAAGAGCGTGTTTCCAAATTCCGGAACTCGGAAGCAATCTCGTTCTCTGTGAGATTGCTTCGTTTCACTCGCAATGACATGATTGCAACTTGGTATTAATTAAATGCCCCTTGATGCTTGATGGCAAGGGGATAGATAGCTGCTGGTTAAGGGATGCTATAAAACCGCTTATCAAGTATAAAATAATTTTATAGCCTAAGTCCTCTTTAGGGTTAACTTAGTCCATATACTTTAATCTTAGATATAAGCATGGGGCGGCTGACCTCAAGCATTTTGGCAGCCTTTGTCCTGTTTCCACCGGTTTTATTCAAGGCCCGCTCGATAAGCTCTTTTTCAAGCATGCGGGAGGCCACCTTGATGGATGATATGTCTTCAGGGGCAAAGCCAGAAAGTGGATACTGATCAGCTTTGAGGGTAGGGGGAAGATCGGAGATTTCTAAGGTATCACCTGGCGCAAGGAGTATCGCCCTTTCTATGACATTTTCCAGCTCCCGGACATTGCCTGGCCATGGATATGCCATAAACTGTTCCATTACCTCGGAAGAAACCCCTTTGATATTCTTTTTTAGCTTTGTGTTAAAGCGCTTGATAAAGTGCTCGGTTACCAGGGGTATATCCTCGAACCTCTCTCTTAATGGTGGCAGATATATGGTTACAACGTTTATTCGGTAATAAAGATCCTCCCTGAAGAGCCCCTTTTTTATTTCCTCCGCCAAATCCTTGGCCGTAGCTGCAACAACCCTCACATCTATCTTTTTGACGCCGGTGGAGCCGAGAGGGGTTATCTCTTCTTCCTGGAGCACTCTCAGGAGCTTGATCTGGAGGGAGAATGGAAGTTCACCAATCTCATCCAGAAATATGGTACCATTATGTGCCTCTTCAAAACGACCCATTTTATCGCGCCGGGCATCGGTAAAGGCACCCTTTTTGTAACCGAACAGTTCACTTTCAAGCAATGTTTCCGGAATTCCCCCGCAGTTGATAGACACAAGGGGTCCGTTATGTCTTGATCCATTAAAATGTATCGCCCGGGCAATCAACTCTTTTCCAGTACCACTCTCACCTGTAATGAGAACGGTGGTCTTATAATCTGCTACTTTTTCAATGAGATCAAATACTGAGTGCATCGCCTTGCTTTTAGCCACAATGTTACTGAAGTTATAGCTTTTCTCTATCCTCTGAAGCTGATCCTTTAGTCTCAGGTTCTCAGTTTTGAGCCTCTCCCGCTCCTCTGCCTTTTTCAATGTTAAGAGGACCTCATCCGTTTTAAACGGTTTACTGATATAGTCATAGGCCCCTAACTTCATGGCCTCAATTGCTGTATCTACGGTTCCATAGGCAGACATCATGATAACCGTGGTGTCCTCTAATCTGTGAGTCGCGGATTTTAGAAATGCCATGCCATCCATTCTGGGCATCTTAATATCGCAGAGGATAAAATAAAATCCGTCCCCTTCTAGCACTTCCAGCCCTTCCTGGCCATCTGCTGCTGTTTTGACCTCATAGCCAGCTCTTCTTAAGAGTACCTCAAGCATATGCCTCATGTTGGCTTCGTCTTCAATAATGAGGATCCTTTTTTTTGTCATAACGATTCTCGTAGGTATTATTCGGCCACTAAGACACAAAGTCACCAAGATTTAAACCTGGCCCTTTTCTCCTTTGTGTCTTGGTGACTTAGTGGCTGTATATAGCGGAAGGATAACGGTCATTGTCGTACCTTTACCCTCTTCACTTTCTGCCTTTATATCTCCTCCCATATCCTCAACAATGCTCAAACTGACTGAAAGCCCCAGGCCCGTTCCCTTTCCCGGTTCCTTTGTTGTATAAAATGGATCAAAGACCCTGTTGAGGTCTTCAGCAGGGATTCCTGACCCATTATCGATAAATTCTATGTGCACTCTGTTGCCATGTTCCCTTGTATCTGGTTGTATTTCCGATACTACACTGGTAGCTATCGATAACTTCTTGTTGGGTGATCCTTGCTTTGTCTGATTGGCCTCCATAGCATCTATAGCATTCATTACTATATTCAAGAATACCTGTTTCAGCTTGTCCGAGTCAGCCAGCACAGTATCCTTGGCAGCCTGCTGATCTAGAACAACGTTAATATCGGCCATCATCGGCTGAGGTTTTAGCATATCCAGCATATCAACAATAATTTGATGAACTGATACTTCTTTGACCTCCCCCTTTGATGGCCTGGAAAAGTCAAGGAGATTTCTGATAGTCCTATTTATCCTGTCTATCTCCTTTTCAGTGCGATCAATAAAGTCTCTCCTCTCTTCTTCTTTTAGATCACTCCCTTTAAGGATGTCCAAGTAGCCAAGGACAATGCCTATCGGATTTCCAATTTCATGGGCGACGCCTGATGCTAATCTACCGATTGAGGCCAATTTCTCAGATCTGATTATCTCTTCCTGGGCTTGTCTTAGCTCAAGATTGGCCTTTTCAAGAGAACTTATGCCCACCTTTAGCTCCTGCCTATTGTCTTCAAGGCCTCTCAGCATCATGTTGAGGGCCCTTGATAGTTTGCCAAACTCATTCTGTTCTGTACTGGAGGGAAGAAAAAAGGTCTCTCCCTCTTTAAATTCCTCGGCCCTTCTGACAAGCCGATTGATTGGCCTTATTATTCTCCTGTGAAGGAGATAAAACCCAAGCAGTGCCAGAAGCAGGGTATTTAATAGGATATAAAAGATAACGATTCTTTGTGACTGCCTTATTGTTCTGTACACAGCACCTAATGGTATCTGAACAGAGGCTGCACCGACTGTCTTTTTTTCGCGCATTATGGGGGAAGCCAAAAACAGAGCGCCTCTCTTCAATGGTAAAACACTCCATGTAGTACCAGAGATAAACATGGAATTTACTCCCCCTTTCAAAGATTTTCCGGCCAGAGTTAACAGTGTTTTTCGTTCCTCTTCCCCTATTTCTGTTTCATATACTACTCTACCATAGTCATTAATAATAACAGCTGCTGAAACGTGGGTTTCATCTAATAGATGATGGAGATTCTGATGAAAGGGTGATCCCTTACCAATGTCACCATATGTCTGCTTTTTATAAATGGTGACCATGTTGTGTTCAATGGTGCGCAATATTGTTCTTCCCTTTTTTATCTCTGCCTTTACCATGTCCCTTTCGGTCAGCTTTATCATAACAATATCTAATATTATCATGGCCAAAACAAGGATCACCACTAGTATAATAAAAATTCCTGCCTTTAAGCCATATGCAGTGAGTTTCATGAGGAAAGTTTGAAGTTTAGGCCCTTAATTCACGGACACTACCACGTAATATACCAGTTTATCAATTCTGGGCCAAAAAATATATAGATAATAGAAGACAGAGAGAGAAACGGTCCAAAGGGTATCTTAGCCCTCAGTCCTCTTTTGCTTATTAATCCACTGCCACCACCAACCAGCACCCCAATCAAGCTACTTGAAAAGAGTATGAAAGGTATTGCCTTCCATCCGAGCCATGCACCAACCATTGCGAGGAGTTTAACATCCCCGCCTCCCATCCCCTCCCGGCCGGTTAACCATTTATATCCTATAGCCACCAGGAACAAAAAACCACCTCCAATCAAGATTCCAAAAATGGATTCAATCCAAGACACTAAAGGGATAAGAAAGGAGGCTCCTATCCCCAAAAAAATCCCTGGAATTGATATGCTATCCGGTATGATTTGATAATCCAGATCTATGAATGTTATGATAATCAAAGCAGCAGAAAAAAGAAAAAGGAGTAAAGACTGTACTGTCAGGCCATACTTCATTAAGAGAGCCAGGGAGAGTAAACCTGATAATCCCTCCACTACTGGATAGCGAAAAGAGATATGCCCTTTGCAGTGCCTGCATTTCCCCCCCAGAAGGAGATAACTTACAATAGGTATGTTATCATAGAATTTTATTGGCTTACCGCAATGGGGGCAATGAGAGGGGGGGGATAAAATTGATTCTTTTTTTGGTAATCTATAAATACAAACATTCAAAAAGCTACCTACTATGGCGCCGAGGAAAAAGGCAGATATGAAAATCATGGTATGTTTATTGAGAGTTTAATGTTTCATGCAAGTCCTACCTTTGGCAGAACCTAATTGTCGTACTATAATCTGGACAAAAGAGCTCAGGAAGGTTACATGTATCATGAATAGTGTGGAGAAAGAATATGCTTGTATCTATCAATCCAGATAATCCCCAGAAAAGGCTCATAGACAAGGTTGTTCAGGTATTGGATCAAGGAGGCCTGATAATCTATCCAACGGACACCTTCTATGGTATCGGTTGTGATCTTTTTCAGAAAAAATCTATCCAACGCATATACCAGCTTAAGAGGAGACCTCTAACAAAGCCATTTTCCTTTGTCTGTGCGAATCTAAAGGATATAAGCCTTTATGCACAGGTTTCAAACCATGCCTACAGAATTATGAAGAGGTCGCTCCCTGGGCCTTATACCTTTATTTTAGAGGGAACTAGGTTGGTACCCAAGCTAATGCTCACAAGAAGAAGGACTGTGGGTATAAGGGTACCGAACAACAAAATCTGTTTGTCCATAGTAAAAAATTTAGGCCGTCCTATTATTAGCACCAGTGTCCCCCTTGATGAGCCTTCGGTAATCCACGATACCTATTCTTCTTTAGTTGAAACGGTCATTGATGGGGGAGTGATTTCATATGAACCTTCCACTGTGGTCTCCTTGATAGATGATAGAGCGGAAGTGATTAGAGAAGGGAAAGGGGAAATTAATTTTATCTAATCGGATACACTAAATTCTCCGTTCCACCTGTACTCAAATAGCCCACAATGACGATCAATTCTGTTGATAATGGAATCAAGCAGATCCTTGAATAGTAGATCCCACAAAAGAGATCTTCTTTTCTTCTCAGCATAGATCAATTTCACATCCCCTTTGATATGAGCCATCCTCTTAGCCAGATTAACAGCATCGTGGAAATTGCCAAGACTATCCACCAAGCCTAATTCTTTCGCCTCTCTGCCTGAAAAGATCCTGCCATCAGCTATCTCAAGAACCTTTTCTCTGGGCATATTCCTTCCTTCAGACACTGCGGTTACAAACTGGTTCCGGATATCTTCTAAAAGGTTCATAAGTAATTCTTTTTCCCTGTCTGTCATCTTTCGATTTGGCGAACCTATATCCTTGAATTCACCACTCTTGATTACCCGCATTTCTATCCCGATCTTCTTGAAAAGTTCTTCAACCCTGATGAACTCCATAAGTACTCCGATACTGCCGGTAAGGGTTCCAGGGTTGGCGATTATTTTGTCGGCCGCCGATGCAACATAGTAACCACCAGAGGCAGCTAAAGATCCAAGAGAAGCAATCACCTTCTTCGTCTGCGCAGTTCTTTTTGTCTCTATATATATCTCTTGTGAGGGACCTACCCCGCCGCCAGGCGAATTTATCCTGAGAATTATGGCCTTGATTTGCTTATCATCTCTGAAAGATATCAATTGCTCTGTAATTGCATCTGCATCTTTGATCAAGCCATCGATAGGAATCACTCCTATTTTATTGCCAAATGATAGAGTGGGTGTTAGATGAGAGAAAGAAAGAATGATAGCCATTACTGTGCCAAAAAAGAGAATAGCTACACCCAGTATAACAAGGACTAATGTAATAGGATTATCCTTTTTAGACATAAGATTTTCTTTCTGACCTTTGAGTGGAAAGATGTAAGAAGGGCTATGAAGAGCCATGTATAAAGGTCACATGCTACGAGGGCTCGTTATCTTCTGTAGATCCTTTCTCCTCTGCTTCTGTATCAACTGAATTGATTGTCTGCGTGCCTTGCGTCTCTGAATTGTCTTCCCCTTTCTGGAGGTTTAGGGCATCATCGGACTCTATCTTCTCCTTAATAAGCATCCCAAAATCAGAGGTGACCTCTTCTTTCATGCCATCCTTGTAATTGTCATATATATCTTTGAACTCCTTTTCTTGGAGTTTTCTCAGGGAAAGAGCAATCTTTTTCTCCTCCTTAGAAACATTTACCACCAGGGCTTGAATAACGTCATCGATCTGGAACTTGCCAAGAGGGGACTTGGATTTACCTTTACTTAATTCTGATGAATGAACGAGACCCTCTATCCCTTCCTCCAATTCTACAAATATACCAAAATCGGTTATATTGGTCACCTTTCCTGTAACCTTTGTGCCGACCTTGTATTTTTCAGGAATCTCCTCCCAGGGGTTCTTAGTTAATTGCTTTATGCCCAATGAGAAGCGTTCATTCTCCTTATCTACAGTCATGACCTTTGCCTGTACTTCATCCCCTTTCTTATAGAGCTCAGAGGGATGTTTAAGCTTTTTTGTCCACGAGATATCTGAGATATGAACAAGTCCATCAATTTCCTCATCTATGCCAATGAATAAACCAAAATCCGTAATATTCTTTATCCGACCTTCAATAATGGTACCCACAGGATATTTTTCTTCAATTAAATCCCAAGGATTCGGTTTTATCTGTTTCATCCCCAATGACACCCTTTTGTTTTCGGTATCCAGATTGAGCACTACCGCCTCAACCGTATCCCCAATGCTTACTATCTGGGAGGGGTGTTTGGCTTTTCTTGTCCAGGACATCTCTGATATATGAATCAAGGCTTCTACACCCTCTTCTATCTCTATAAATGCACCATAATCTGTGAGATTGACTACCCGCCCGGTGACTTTTGTGCCAACGGGGAATCTGTTAGATGCATCAATCCAGGGATCGGGTTTGAGTTGTTTGAGTCCCAGGGAAACTCTTTCCTTTTCCTTATCAAAACTAATGATTTTAACTGTTATCTCATCTCCTATCTTGTACATGGAGGAAGGATGAGCAACTCTGCCCCAGGACATGTCCGTTATGTGAAGAAGTCCGTCTATACCACCAAGATCTACAAATAGGCCATAGTCAGTAATATTCTTCACTTCACCCTTTACTATTGATGATTCCTTTAAGAGAGAAAGAGTCTTAGCCTTCTCTTTTACCCTCTCGGCCTCAAGAAGAGCCCTTCGAGAGACAATTATATTATTCCGCCTTTTGTTATACTTCAGAATTTTTAGTTCCATCACCTGGCCTACCAGAGAATCAAGATCCCTGATAGGGTGAAGATCAATCTGCGAGCCAGGTAAGAATGCAGGAAGACCCCCTATATCTACTGAAAGGCCTCCTTTAACCCTGAACATCACCTTTCCCTCAATGGTACCATCATTGTTGTAAACATCCCTAACTTGATCCCATACTTTTATTTTTTTTGCCTTTTCCATGGAAAGGATTACAAGGCCCTCATCATTCTCTTTTCTTTCCAATACCACATCAATCTTATCTCCTGGCTTGGCTTTAACCTTTCCATCTGAATCCTGAAACTCGTTAATGCGGATTACACCTTCTGATTTATAGCCAATGTCTACCAACACATATTCTTCATCTATCTTGATAATCTCTCCTTTAATAAGTTCTCCTTCCTGGATCTGCCTCAGGCTCTCTTCATACATTTCTTCTATTGAAGCTTCTTTCTTGCTACTGTCACCATCAGGAGACTCAGGGTTTTCCTCATTTCCACCTTTTGTCTCTAACGCTTCTTTCTTGCTACTGTCACCATCAGGAGACTCAGGGTTTTCCTCATCTCCACCTTTTGTCTCTACTGCTACTGATTTGTCCTTTGGATCCCTATTTGCTTCTCTGGTTTCCTCTGTTTGTTCACCCATTAATTCTTAACTCCCTCCTAAAGAAATTTTTGTATGAAAAATACAGATATTTTCTATAACAAAATTATTAATAAAATTCAACCATTTATTTTTTTGTACAAATTTGGGTATTGTCAGTAGTCCGTTGTCTGTTGTCCATTGTATTTTAAATTAATTCCGATATATTTAATTATTCTTTCAACAACCTGATGGGGATTTAATTTCGTGGTATCAATTATCTCTGCATCTTTGGCTGGTTTCAGTGGTGACAGGCGCCGATTCATATCCTGATAATCTCTCTTGATGAGATCTTCCTTTACCTTTTTCCTCGAAATAGACTCTCCTTTTTTTTTCCTTTCCTGGAATCTCCGATCCACCCTTTCCTCTAATGATGCATCAAGATAGAATTTGTGCTCAGCTTCTGGAAATACAACTGTTCCCATGTCTCGACCTTCTGCCACTAGTGAACCCTGAGAACCGATCTTTCTCTGAAGCCTGGTCATTGCCTTCCTTACGGTGTCAAGTGCCGAGACATTGGATGCCATCAAATCTATAAGGGGCTTCCTAATAGCTTCAGTAATATCCTCATTTCCCATATAAATCTTGGTTGAATCACCTTCGTGGATAAATCTTATGTTGAGACCATTACATATTTTTGCTACCTCCTCTTCATTTTGCAACTCGATACCGGCCCTCCGGATGGCAAGTCCAACAGCCCTGTACATTGCTCCCGTATCAAGATAATGATACCGGAGTCTTTTGGCCAGGAGGCGACTAACGGTGCTCTTTCCAGAGCCTGTTGGTCCATCTATGGTTATTATTGGGGTCAGGTCTTGACATTTGACACAATTGTCGTCAGCTGGTAGCCTTCCTCTTAAATGTTTGATTGTGTCAAATGTCAAGACCTGACCCCTTTATTAAGAGAGGATCTTCTCCAGGGTTCTAATAAATCGTTTATTCTCTTCTGGCAGCCCTACACTTATCCTGATGTATCCTTCCAATCCGAAGCTTTCCATAGATCTGACTATGACACCTTCCCCGAGCATGCGCCTGTATGTTTCTCCTGCACCGAGGGGTGTCTTGATCAGGAAAAAATTTGTCTGGGTAATTACATATTCAAGGCCTATCCGATCTAACTGGGAATACAGGAATTCAAGACCATCCCTTGTGAGGGTAAGTGTTTTTTCAATAAACTCATCATCATCAAGGGCTGCTGAGGCTCCAACCTGAGCCAGATAATTTGCATTAAAGGGCTGTCTAACAAGGTTCATGCCATCGGTTATCATCTCCGAGGCAAATCCATAACCAATCCTGAGCCCGGCTAATCCATAGGCCTTTGAAAATGTTCGCAGAACCACCAAGAGTGGATATGAGTCTAATAATTCCACTGCGCTTGCAATGTCTGGATCGTTGGCAAATTCAATGTAAGCCTCATCCAAGACAACAACCACATCTGAGGGAAGGACGTGTAAGAAACGGGAGATGTCCTCCTTTTTGAGGCCCTTTCCCGTTGGATTGTTCGGGTTACTTATAAAAATGATCTTGGTCCTGGAGGAAACTGTCTTAAGGATACCTGGCAAATCAATAGAGAAATTTGATAAGGGCACCGTGGCTATTTTTCCCGCAAAACTTCCAACAACCTTTTCATATAATAGAAAAGTAGGTAGAGGAAGGATAACCTCCTCATCAGGAGAAAGAAAAACATGTACAACCAACTTTATTATCTCGTTTGATCCATTGCCTACAATAATCTTGTCCATTGACAATCCGAACTTCTTTGCCAGTTTCTGTCTCAAATAATAGCAACTGCCATCAGGGTACCTATGGATATTATTGAGGTTTTCATTAATAGCCTTGATAGCTTTAGGTGAGGGGCCTAAGGGGTTTTCATTTGAGGCCAGTTTTATAGAACCAACTATTCCTAATTCTCTCTCAAGCTCCTCTATCGGTTTACCTGGTGGATAGGGGGTCAGGTTTTCAATGCATTTCCTCATTAGTTTTTTCATGGTTAGCGTTCCCCTTTTTGTTTTTTATAAAGGAACCGGGGAGAAAAGTAAACCATAGGATGTGCTTCTTTTCACGGTAACTTGAAGATCTCACAAGGGAACCGTACGGAGGGGGAAGGTTATTTGTCGTTTATTTTGTGGCGACCTATGCGCCCGGCATAAAGCCACTCTGGACCATCTGGTTGACCAACTCCTTGATGGCATTCCTGTCCTGGGGATTGATGGCGGTGAACTCGATGTTCATCTCGTAGAGCTCGGCGCTCTTTTTAACTTTGAGAATCTTGCCGTAGATGTCACTGCTCTTCACGCCAAGGATGTTAAACTCAAGCCTGAACCTCATATTGAAGTAGGGCTCGACCTCGGCAAGGGTGGAGGCAAACATGCCACCGGAGCTCAGGTTCAGGATGCGCCCCTCGCAGGTATCAGAGCGGACGACTTTGCCTTCCAAGATCTGAAACTCAAACGGAATATTGACTTCCACGCGCAGGCTTCGCCGGGCTTCCCGCTCGGGAACTTCAAGCTTATACGGCTCTCCGACGGACAGAAGTTCGTACAGCGATGTGGGTTCGCGCCTGCCCTTGACGGAGACGTAGATAGGGTTTTCGACTTTTACAAGGTCCCTTATTTGTGAGAACGTTTTCTCGCTGATAAGGATCTGACCTCTGAGGGAGTATGCCTCGATACGCGAGGCCAGGTTCACCTCGTTGCCGATAACTGTGTACTCGCTGTGGAGATCGGATCCGATCTTTCCGGCGATCACTTCCCCCGTGTTGATGCCGATTCCCATGTAAAGGGTGGGCATACCGAGGTTTTCGTTCTCCTTGTTAAAGGCGTCCATGGCGATCTGCATCTCGACAGCGCAACAGACGGCGTGCTCAATATGGCTCGGTCTGCTCACTGGGGCACCGAAAAGGGCCATGATGGAATCACCCATGAACTTATCAACCGTGCCCCCATAGCGGTAGATGATTTCACACATGTGGTTGAAATAGCGGTTCAGCATGTCCACCACTTCGCGGGGTGAGTAGCCCTCGGTGATGACACTGAAGCCGCGCAGGTCGGAGAGCACAACGGTTACCTCCAAGGCTTGACCTCCCACTGGGAGCCCGGTTGTCTGTTCAACCACCCAGCCCAGGCGCTGATGCAGCTCTTGCCGCACCCCTGCGTCGTCTCGAGATTCTCTGTTTTCACGGATATTTTTGATGAAATCCTCGATGGAAGACACGAGGCGATCCACGAGCTTGTCCGGGTCCCCGGTTCGTTGTGGCCATTCGTGGGACGTCGACAGGACCGAAGATGGAGGAACTGGACGCGATGGAATGACATCTGCCAGGAACCGTTGCGCCGCAAGAACCGCAAGGACGCTGAACAAAGTAAGCGCTGCTGCCAACAGCACGCTCGGCCGCAGTATAGCGATCGCCGCTACGAGAGTGATAAGCGACGTCATCCCCAACCCGACCAGAAGCCTTGTTTTCGGTTTCATGATGTCTCCTCCCCTATACAACCCATCTCTACCCCGTCAGCGAGTTTGATCTTTGCAAGCGAAAGATCAGAGGGAATGGATATTTCAGAAGCCTATTGGAAAGAAGGGGTATTGCCCATGGGGAAATTTTTGAAATTGTAATGATGGGTACCACTTACATTGTTTGTTTGTATACCACATGGGATATAAGATGGCAAGCGAATTAATGCCGGGCCTATTCCGGTGTTTCTTGCACAACAGTTAAGTATTGCTTTCATGTTGATTTTATGGCATAATTGTTGTTAAATTGCACAAAATAATTTACTAATATCTATCCTTCATACAGCTTGCAAGGGCAATAGTCTAATGAATACCCCTGTTGGTATCATGACGACCGCCTTTTCATGTTGGACCATAGTCATGATCAGGGTGGAAGTCGCCATAACCAAGATGAACATGTCCCTCTTCAAAAAGGAAAGGCTGAAAATTTTAAGATACGCAAATCATGTCAGCAGCAGACCTATTTGGGTAAAAAAAAGATTTTGTG
Organism: Desulfobacteraceae bacterium; assembly: GCA_028572035.1. Lineage (GTDB taxonomy): Bacteria > Desulfobacterota > DSM-4660 > Desulfatiglandales > B25-G16 > JABXJZ01. The sequence goes on from JAPVWE010000014.1 coordinate 11,776, forward strand.
GCTTTACCCTCATCGAACTGCTAGTTGTGATTGCCATATTGGGGACTCTAGCGGGCATTGCGATGCCCATATATTCAAATCAGATCGAAAAGGCACGAATTGTCAGGGCCATAGCGGAAATCGCTATTATGCAGAAAGAGATCGCGGCATATGATGGTGAGGAATTCGATAACTTTCTGCCAAACACGCTCGATGATATAGGACGCGGAAATCTTTTAGACCCCTGGGGCAATCCATATGAGTATCTGAACTTCGCCCATGTCGCGGGGTTGGGGCCAATGCGGAAGGACCGGTTTGTGGTGCCGTTGAATTCGGACTATGACCTTTACAGCAAGGGCAAAGACGGAGCGAGTGATCCACCTCTCACTGCCGAGGACAGCTATGATGATATCGTCCGCGCTAACGATGGGAGATTTATAGGGCTAGCTTCAGAATATTAATCAGGTTTCCTATTATGAAAATAGAGCTAACATTCCTGAGGAGTAAGGTTGCACGAGGGATTTTTGTGCTGTTCATTTTTTGTGCCCTTGTGCCCATCTTAGCGCTTGCGTTCATATCCTTTACCCAGGTGACGGAACAGCTTCATAGCCAGAGTCAAAGGCGACTGCATCAATCCAGCAAGGCCCTGGGTATGTCCATTTTGGAGCGGCTGTCCTTTCTCGAGAACGAATTAAAGGCTTTCTCCTACCTCTTTAATGCAAGCCGCCAAGCTTCACAGCACAGGCCAGCCGAAGAATACAGTAAACACTTAAAACAGCGGTTCAAAGGACTGGCACTTATCACTGATTCTGGGAGATGGATCCCTTTCTTTGGTCATATTGACAATCCGGCAGAACAGTCTAAGGAAGAGAGACAACACCTTGGGTCTGGCAAACCACTTATATTAACCCAGCCCGGTGGAGATAACCGTTTGCACATATATATGATGAGGGCAGTCGATCCACAAGACCCGAAGCAGGGAATCCTGTGTGGAGAAATAAATTCCATGTACCTGTGGGGCTTGTCCGAACATAATACACTGCCTGCCATGACCGAATTCTGTGTCTTGGATCGGTTCAACCATGTCATCTACTCCACGATTCCACCCCCTTCATCATTCTATGAAAGATCGGCGCTCGAAATGAGGCGTTCTTCCTCGGCCCGGTTCGAGTGGAAATATGAAGACAAAGTATATCTGGCGAGTTTTTGGCCTATTTTCCTGAAATCCAGGTTTTTTTATCCGAAATGGACAGTAGTTCTAAGCGAACCGAAGGACTACGTCCTTGCCCCAATGGCCTATTTCAAAAAGATATTCCCCCTTATCATCCTCTTGTCCTTTTGGGTCGTATTCCTTCTCAGCGTCATCCAGATTCGCAGAACCATGCTCCCGCTCGAAAGTCTCAAGGATGGAACACGGCGGATAGCCATGAGAGACTTCGACACCAGGGTGAGAGTCACAAGCGGGGACGAGTTCGAGGAACTCGGAGCATCTTTCAATGACATGGCAAAACAATTAGACAGGCAGTTTAACGCCTTGACCACGATGGCAGAGATCGAC
>JAPVWE010000015.1 GCA_028572035.1 Desulfobacteraceae bacterium
GTAACATTTTAGCTCTTTGAAATTAACTGGTGAATGAGCATGGAGATGTCTTTTTTTACCATGCCCTCACAAAGACGAGTCGGTAGGCCGCTTCAAACTGGCGCACACGGACAAAGGCCCTAGAAGACAATGACGAGTTGCTTGTGCGCAGGGTTTGAAGCGGCACGCTGAGGCCCCCTGTTAGAGGGCATGAGGTAAAAGAAGACATCTCCATGCTCATGCGTCTCACCAAGGGTAACTAATTGGCCTTGAGTAAAGGCCAGGAGTAGTTTTCAAAGAGCTAAAATGTTACGAACTGAGCAACTGTAGCCGCAGCTGAAGCAGAAGCATTTCGTATTTTAAGATCGGTTTCTATTTTTTGAAGGCTGAAGAAAGTGGAACACCGTATAGGTGACGGGACCCATGGACTCGTTAATATTAAATGAGTGAGGTTTTTGAAAAGTGGCCAGCAAAGTAGTTAGCTTAAGTCAAGCCATTGAAAATAATATCGAGCCGGGCATGACAATACATATAAGCCTTCAGGCGGGCGCGGCGACCTGCGAGCTGGCAAGGCAGTTCTGGGGCAGAAGCGCGGACTTCACGCTCATCATGAATATGATAGGCGGACATCACGCGTTGAGCTTGGTTCACGGCGGGTTAGTAAAAAAGCTGATTTTTACTAACAGCGCTGATATCTATCCAAGACCTTATCCCAACGCGGTAATTCAGCGTGCTTTCAAGCATAAAAGCATCGATCTTGAAAACTGGTCATTGTTATCCCTGACCCAGGCCCTGATGGCAGGTGCGTTAGGCCTTCCTTTTATTCCGACACGCTCTATCATAGGCAGCAGCCTGGCTGATGACAATAGACATGCCTTTACGGTTGTGGAGGACGTATTTGGGAGCGGGGAGAGGATTGGCTTAATTAAATCACTATGCCCGGATATATCCATAATACATGGATGGGCCGCAGACCCTATGGGCAATTTGATTCTTCCTGGCCCGCCACGCGACGCCTGGGCGGCAAAGGCAAGCAGCAATGGTATCATTGTCTCCGTTGAAAAGCTTGTGACTGAAGATTTTATCAGGAGCCATTCTTTGTTGGTGAAAATCCCGGGCAGTTTAGTTGACGCAGTCTGTGTGGCACCTTTCGGGGCGCACCCCCAAAACATGAGCGCACAAAGCCTTTCTGAATTTGAAGGGTATGGTTTGGATCACGATTTTTTAAAAGATTTTCGCAAGGCAAGTGAAGACTCAGATACATTAGACCAATGGGTAAAGGAGTGGATACTGGATTGCCGCACACACGAAAACTATTTGGATAAACTTGGCAAAAAACGTATACGCGACTTGAAGAGCAAAGGTAATCCACAGGTCTGGAAGAATGATAAAAAGGTGACCAAGAAAGAACGTGTCGGCGAAGAGGAACCCACTCCGACGGAATACGCCATAATCGGCGGAGCACGAAGAATTAAAGATATCATTGTCAAGCATCGATATAAGACCATGTTCGCCGGGATAGGAATATCCGGGTTAGCAGGTTGGTGTGCCTATTATTTTTTGAAAGAGAAAGGTTACCATATAGATTTATTAGCTGCCGGTATAGGATATCAGCCATGCCCGGGTGATCCCCTGCTCATAAGCCCTGCTAACATGGCGACCGCAAAGATGATTTCAGACTGTTTAGACGTGCATGGTGTAAGCGTAGGAGGAATAAATAGCGCCTGCCTGGGGGTATTGGGTGCTGGGCAAATAGATAAATATGGGAATATCAATTCTACCATAATCAAGTCCCGCAAGGGGGATGATATTTACCTTTCAGGCGCGGGGGGTGGCAACGATATAGCAAGTGCAGCTAAAGAGGTGGTGGTCGTGGCAATGCAAAAAGCTAACCGCCTCGTTGAAGCAGTAAACTATATAACGTGTCCGGGAACAAGGATCAGCACCCTCATCACCAATGAAGGGGTATATGTGAAAGACGACTCGGAGTTTATCCTTAAAGGATATTTTCCAAAGCCTGGATTATCTGAGGAAAAAGAAAGGATCAAAGAAATTACAAGTGCTTGTGGATGGGAGCTGCGCATAGCGCCTCAACCAGAGAAACTGTCTCCACCCACCTCAAAAGAATTGAGGTTGTTACGATCATTTGATCCTGACGGTGTTTTCCTAAGGTAGACGATGTTAAACAGATCATAAACTAATCACAATTATAGGTTGAATAACATGTCTAATAAACACTTCCCACATTTATTTGCAGAAGGGCAAATTGGAAATTTTAAAGTAAAAAATCGCATCGTCATGCTACCTATGGCGAGGCAGTTTCAAGGTTTTAATGGGGAAGTAACCCCAAAAACTATTGAGTATTATGTGGAGAGGGCAAAGGGAGGGGTGGGATTAATAATCCTTGGTTCTACGCGAGTATTTCCTCCAGAGCATAAGTTTTATACTCCTGCGTCACTTAATCTTAGTGATAACCGGTATCTTCCTGGGCATTGCGATCTTGTTCAAGCAATACATGCCTATGGAACTAAAGTTGGCATTCAATTTGGACATGTTGGAGGTCAAAAGACTATTCAAAGCGTAGCCGTTTCAGATGTGCAGCAATTTTTCTGTGATGGGTCCCCTTACCCTAAACCTAGACCTATCACAAGGAGTGAGATTTACGACATAATTGATCTGTTTGCCAACGGTGCTCTTATGGCTAAGACGGCTGGCTATGATATTGTTGAAATACATGCGGCTCACGGTTATCTTTTTGGTGGCTTTTTGTCCCCAAAGCTTAATCGTAGAACGGATGAATTTGGTGGAGTTTTGGAGAACCGCATGAGGGTTTTGGTAGAGATGATTAAACAGGTGAAGCGGCTGGCTGGCAGTGATTTCCCTATAAGTGTTCGAATTAGCGCTATTGATTATTTGGAGAATAGTATCGATTTAGATGAATCTCCAAAGATGGTCAAGATACTTGAAGAGGCGGGAGCAGATGTTGTTAATGTTGCTGCCGGCTGTCATGAGTATCAACACTTATCCAATGACATAATGCGATTGGAGGAAGGTTTTAAGCGTCCACTTTTTGAGGCGATTAAGAAAGAAGTAAATATTCCCATTATTGTTGGAGGGGGCTATCGGAATCCGGACAAATGTGAGAATATAGTAGCTGATGGTGTCGCTGATTTTCTTGGGATGGCTAGGCCGCTTGTCGCTGATCCAGAATGGCCGAAAAAGGCAAAGGATGGTAGAGTTGAAGATATCCGAAGGTGCTTATCATGTGGTGAATGTCTTTACCAGATGGGTGGTAAATTTGCTTATCCTCACGGGTGTACAGTCAATGCCGCTTTTACCAGGGAGAGAGAGTGGAGCGCGATTAAACCTGCCAGTGTCAAGAAGGAAGTCATGATTATTGGAGGAGGGCCGGCAGGAATGGAGGCGGCCAGAATAGCTGCCATACGGGGGCATGACGTAACCCTTTATGAGAAAGAGAAACAGATGGGAGGTCAGCTCCTCGTTGCGGCCAAACCCCCAGGGAAGGATAAACTGCTCTGGATTCGCGACTATGAGGAAACCCAACTGAAGAAACTCAGGGTAAATATACAGTTGGGTACTGAAGTTACCCCTGAGTTTGTGCAGAGAGAAAAACCGGACGCAGTTGTTCTGGCAACCGGCGCTGAGCCATCCATCCCCGACATTGAAGGTATTCGGGGCGAAAACGTGGTAACGGCTGTGGATGTCCTTGCTGGTAAGGTTGAACTGAGCAATCAGAGGGTTGTTATTACCGGTGGGGGAATGATTGGCGCTGAAGTCGGTGAGTTTTTGTTAGACCGAGGGAACAAGGTGATCATTGTTGAGATGCTAGCCACAATTGCCAGTGATATGGAGCCTACCAACAGAAGAGGATTATTGGATGCTCTTCAGAAATATGGGGACAAGGTGGAGCTGTTGACGGATCACAAGGTGGCGGGGGTTAGACATGATGGCGTTAGTGTTGTTAAAGGAGAATCCGGAGAGAAAACGACAATCCAGGCAGAGACCATCGTTTTAGCGCTGGGTTCACAACCGGTGCGCAAAGTGGCTGACGTACTGAAAGAGAGGGGTATAGCGTTTTACGCCATTGGAGACTGTAAGAATCCGAATAACATCAGACAAGCTGTCTATGATGGCTCTCTCGCCGGTCGTCAAATCTAAGCTGAGATAGATTGGAAATTTACGGAGAGAAGTTATGCGTCACTTTCCACTTGAAGGATACAGAGTGATAGACTTTGGCTGGGCAGCGGCCGCGCCTAGAGCGACATGCCTCCTGGCGGACATGGGGGCTGAGGTTATTAAAGTAGAAACACGAAAACGCCCTGATCCTGTTAGATTTGGCCCTGATAACCTGAAAAGGGATCCAGAGATGGATCCCCTTTTTCACAGTATAAATCGCAATAAATTGGGTATCCTTTTAGATCTGACCCATTCCGAGGGTATTGAGCTTATCAAGAGGTTGGTTAGGATAAGTGATGTAGTGGTGGAAAATTTTTCCACTGGGGTGATGAAAAGGTTTACATTGGATTATGATGAATTAAAAAAGATTAAACCGGACATTATCATGATTTCCTTTCCTGGTGTCGGCAGTGAGGGACCGTTAGCAGATGTCGTAACTTATGGCCCCTCACTTGCAGGATTAGCCGGCCTGGATAGCCTGATCGGCTACGAAGGTGAACGTGTTTTAGGAATGCAGCAGGCTTATGCTGACATTAATGCTGCGCTGCATGGTGCATTTGCTATTCAAATTGCTTTATATCATCGTGAAAAGTATGGAGAAGGCCAACACATCGAGGTAGCACAGATCGAGTCTCTACTCAGTACTATGCCTGAGCCGGTCATGGAGTTTAGTACAAATAAGCGTATCTTAAGTACCTTGGGCAATGTTAACAATATTATACCGGTGCACAACAATTATCCTTGCAAGGGAGAGGATAAATGGATCTCCCTTGCTATATGTACTGAGGAGGAATGGGAGAGATTTTGTAAGGCAATAGGCGATCCACCCTGGACAAAAAGGGAGGAATTTGCGGATGGCTATAAAAGATCATTAAACCGGAAGGAGCTGGATGGACTAATTGGGGAGTGGACCATCGGAAAAACTCCTAATGAAGCTATGGAGATCCTCCAAAAGGCCGGTGTAGCAGCAGCTCCCTGTGCCGATACTGAAGACCGTTTTCTCGACCCGCACTTTCAAGAACGACAGAATATTGTTAATGTTGATCATCCAGTAACAGGAGTAGATTTTGTTCCCAACGTCATTTGTAAATTAAGTGAAACCCCAGGGGAAATCCGACGTCCAGCACCCCTCTTGGGAGAGCACAATGATTATGTTTATGGCGAACTACTGGGTTTGTCCAAAGATGAGATCGAGAGACTTATACAGGAAAAGATTATCTTTTAATATGTACAATTTCCAAGCGGGAGAATTCAGTGGAAGTTGATACTGTGATAAATAATTGTGCAATTGTCAGGCATGATGGAATTTTGAATGCTGGCTTAGCTATTGACAAGGGAAAAATCGTAGCTATTGCGAGAGACCGTGAGTTACCTTCAGCCGGGACAATTATTGACGGTAGAGGAAACTATGTTATTCCAGGAGTAGTTGATGCTCATGTTCATCTCGAGTATCCTCCCGGTATTGACCCTGAGTCGAATATTAGGAGGGAGACACAGGCATGTGCGGCAGCTGGTTGCACTACAATTGTACATTTATTAGCCCCGGCTGATGACATAATAGACAAAGCCAGAGAATTCGTTGGACTCTATGAAAAGAATGCTTATGTGGACCTTGCTCTTAGTGCACGCATTTACACGAGGGAAAACATAAGACAGATCCGAAGTATGTACGATTATGGAATTGTTGGTGTTAAGCTTTTACTTCCTTACAAGGGCAGCGAGGCTATTTGGAAAGGGCGCGTTGGCGGGATAGACGACGGGATAGTATATCTCACCTTCAAGGAAATTGGCCAGCTAGCTAAACAGGGCTGTAAGGTATTTGCTAGGGTTCATTGTGAGAATGTGGAGATATTCCTTAAGATGAAAGAGGAATTCCTGGAGAAGGGGATTGAGCCCTCATCCTGGAATGAGGTAAGAACGCGTGTTTGTGAAGAAGAAGCAATGAGAAAATGCTTATACTTAGCCAGTGTTACAGAGTGTCCGATATATGTGGTGCACGTGACAATTAAAGAGGGGATTGCCCTACTGGCTAAAGCCAGGGCAGAAGGTGTGAACGTCGTTGCAGAAACATGTATTCAGTATTTGACTGCGAATACGGATAATGTTGATAGGATTCTCTCCAAAGTCAACCCCCCTATACGGGAGCCTGAGGACAATAGGAGGCTTTGGGAAGCTTTAGGAGATGGCATTATTAATGTCGTTGCAACGGATCATGCACCGGTCCCGAAGGCACTTAAAAATAATCTTTGGGATGCTACGGTTGGTATTCCCTGTGCAGAAATGTTCTTACCCCTCATGTTAAGTGAAGGGGTGAATAAAGGGAAAATATCATTAGAGAAACTAGTGGACGTTTGTTGTTTTAGCCCTGCAAGCAAATTTGGTCTTACACCTCGGAAAGGGACAATATCCATAGGTTCTGATGCTGACCTTGCATTAATTGATTTGAAGAAGGAGGCCGTTATACCAGAGAAACCTCTTTATTCAAATGGCGACTTTTCGATATTTGCAGGACGGAAAATAAAGGGATGGCCAATACTTACCATGTTAGGAGGAAGTATTGTGGCAAAAGATGGAAAAGTTATGGGTGAAGCTGGATACGGTAAGTATATCCCAGGTCACTAGTTGCAGTAGCAGCCTATTCATTAGCGGAGTATAGAGATTTAGCAATGTTTTCAGTAATCGTTTTCATAAGTTGGGAGGAGGATGATGAATACAGAAATACTTATTTATGAGAAAGAGGATTATCCTGAGGGTTCGGTCGTTACCATTACCATGAATAAGCCTGAAACCTTAAATGCGCTGGATATTGAGTTTAGTCGTGAAATAGACGCAGCTTTAAAGAAGGCAGAAGAGGACGACGATGTAAAGGTTGTGGTTCTGAAAGGTGCAGGGAAAGCCTTTTCAGCAGGATATGATCTTGGGCCCGTATACTTTGTTTATGGCGGTGGTACTGGAAAGCCTGAAGACAAGACTAGGCGACCCAGCCAGAGGGCAAGGCTGGCATATGATCGCTGGCGCTCAGAAAGTCTGCGTAGAATATTTCTTTTGGATAAGATAACGATAGCTCAAGTGCATGGATATTGTATAGGCGGCGGGTTATATATGTCTCTCTGTTGTGACCTTACGATTGCTGCTGAAGACGCAAAGATTGGGCATTCGGAACAGAGGCTTGGTTTTTCTGGCGCAATGTATGTATTTCCGATTGAGGTTATGTTGATTGGTCAGAAGAAGGCCAGAGAACTTCTTCTAACGGGGAAATTGATAGATGGGAAGGAAGCGGAAAGAATTGGATTGGTGAATCAAGTCTTCCCAGCAGATCAGCTTGAAGAGGAAACTAGAAAATTAGCTCAATCTATGACTCTTCTCCCACGAGATGGGATTGCGATAGGTAAAGCTACCGCTCGGTTGGCATATGATTCTATGGGGCTTAGTTCAGCTTTTGGACAAGGCTATCTCGGTCATACCATGTTTACCAACACAAGATTTGAGCCAGGCGAGTTCAACTTTCTAAAGCGCAGGAGAGATGTGGGACTTAGATCCGCTGTTAAGGAAAGAGATGAGAGATATAAAGGACTCATAGATTAAGGTTGTTTTCGTGAGAGATAGAGCTGAGGAGCGGTCCTGAAAAGGTCTTATGGGCTCTAAAAGGCAAACCTCAGGAGGTGATGTATGAAGAATTTTGATTATATAAAGCCATCTAACTTAGCTGATGCGATTTCCGCTCTTAAAGAATATGAAAATGCTTTTTTGTTTGCTGGTGGAACGGATCTACTTGTTGGGATGAAGAACAATTTTCTGAAGCCTCAATACATCATAGATTTAAAAGGCATATCAAACATTAAATCCTTTGAATACCAAGAAGGATGGCATTTCGGGGCACTTACGACAATTCGGGATATCGAGGTTTCAGAAACTCTCCAGCAAAAGATGCCTTTCCTGTGCCAGGCTGCAAGCTCACTGGGCTCCATCCAAATAAGAAACAGAGCCACGATAGGCGGAAATCTGTGCAACGCCTCTCCGGCAGCAGACATAGCAACCATGTTTCTTGCGATGGATTCCCAGATAAAAATCATCTCTATTGATAATGAAAAGGTTGTTGGACTAGACAAGTTCTTTACAGGGCCAAACAGCACAATACTAAACAGGGGCGAAGTGTTAACCGAGATCATCGTTCCCAAGGATGCTGAGCAGTTTAAGGGTGTTTATATAAAATTTGGCCCAAGAAAAGGGATGGATATAGGCATAGTAAATATCGCAGTCCTTTTGGACGCCGATTTCGAAAGTGGGTTATGTAAGAGAATCAGGATTGCGTTAGGAGCCGTTGCGCCAACACCTATAAGGGCGAGGCAGGCTGAAGGCCTTTTAAGTGGAAATGCCTTGGGTCCTGATTCAATTAATAAGGCTGCTGAACTGGCATCAAGTGAGACTGATCCCATTTCAGATTTTCGCGCCTCTGCAGGCTATAGAAAGGAGTTGGTCAAGACATTGGTCGTAAGAGGAATTAATACAATATTAGCGTCGAATCGGAACTCGTAATTTGTTACAGGGCTTTTCCAGTTCCAATAGAAGTCATTTGGATGAGCTCTTAATCGAAAAAATATGAATACACAATCCACTCTGTGATTGAAATGATTTACAAGCGGTCATTTCAAGAACATTATAACGCTTTTACCGTGAGATCCTGCTGAAAGATATTTAAGGAGGAAACAAAATGGTGAAGAAACATCAGATCCGGACCACTGTGAATGGGGAAGAATACGATTTATTAGTTGATCCGAAAAAGACATTGCTACAATTATTAAGAGAGAACCTCGATTTAACCGGGACTAAGGAAGGATGTGATGAAGGAGAGTGCGGAGCATGTTCTGTAATTCTTGACGGCAAGGTGGTTAACTCATGCCTTGTATTAGCCGTTGAAGCCGATAACGCTGAGGTCACGACCATTGAAGGAATCCACCGTGGAGAGGATTTGCATCCTATACAGAAGTCTTTTGTAGATAGCGGTGCTGTTCAATGCGGGTTTTGCACGCCGGGAATGATTCTCACAACAAAAGCGATGTTAGATGAAATACCTGATCCCTCTGAGGAAGATATAAAACACTATCTAGAGGGAAACTTGTGCAGGTGCACTGGATATTCAAAAATAATAGATGCGGTGAATCTTGCAATAAAGCATTCTAAATGAAAAAAATTAAGGGGGAGTGAAAAATGGAACAACACTCGGCCGTGGGAAAAAGAATCCCTCAGAGAGACGCGGTAGACAAGGTGAAAGGGAGTGCGATTTTCACCAATGACATCAAGTTAAAAGGAATGCTTTATTGCAAAATCCTAAGAAGCCCCCTTCCGCATTCTAGAATAATCAATATTGATGTTTCAAAGGCCGAAAAGCTAATAGGAGTTAAAGCTGTTTTAACATATAAAGATACGCCTCAGGTGAAGTTCAGTATTTCCCCAACCTGGGCCGACAAACTGCCTTTAGAAAGTGAAAAGGCAAGATACATAGGTGACGAAATCGCCGCCGTGGCAGCAGTAGATGAAGACACAGCTCAGGAGGCCTTAGATTTGATTCAAGTGGATTTTGAAGAATTGCCTGGAGTATATGACCCTGTCGAGGCGATGAAACCGGGTGCTCCAGTTATACATGATTCTGTCGAGAATAACATATCAAAAGCTATTCATATGGAATGCGGTAACATTGAGGAGGGGTTTGCCAGTGGTGACCTTATATTAGAAGATACCTTTAGCACGCAAGCGCAGTCACATTGTAGCCTTGAAACTCATTGTTGTGTCGCCATTTGCGAGCCGAACGACGAAATCAAGATTTGGGTAAATACGCAAGCTCCTCATGCACTTCGGCAGAAACTTTCGTATGCCTTGAATATAGATGCGTCAAAAATTCATGTTATTACGCCTTATTTGGGAGGAGGATTCGGCAGCAAAATCGATTTGGAGCCCGCACAAGCGATATGTATTCTCTTATCAAAGAAGAGTGGAAGGCCTGTCCGCATATCAAACACGCGAAAAGATCAGTTTATATCGACCAGGATTAGACACCCGACGATTAGTGAACTGAAATTCGGTGTTAAACGTGATGGAACGATTGTGGCCAAACAGGCAAGAGTTGTCATGGACAACGGAGCCTATAATAGCCACGGTCCTGCGGTCTTGTTATATAATAATGTGATGTTTTCATCTCTTTACAGGGTGGAGAATATTAAATATGAAGGGTATCTGGTTTATACCAACAAAAACTGGGGGGGTGCATGCAGAGGGTATGGGGATCCTCAGGCCACCTTTGCCCAAGAGTCCATGATGGATATGATTGCCGAGCGATTAAATATGGACCCGATAGATTTAAGGTTAAAGAACGCAAACAATCCAAACGAAATCACGGCAAATAAGGTGAGGATTACAAGCTGCGGTCTAAGGGAATGCTTGACTCAGGCAAAAGAGGCGTCTAATTGGGCTGAAAAAAAGGAGACCAAATCCAAATACCGGGGTTTGGGCATTGCCTCAATGATCTATACTGGCGGCGGAAGTATAGGATCAGGCTTCAATTATTCCGGAGCCACAATGCAGATAAACGCGGATGGTACAATTCATCTGTCAGTGGGAGCAGTGGACATAGGTCAGGGATCAAATACTATCTTGACTCAAATGGCAGCCGATGTATTGGCCGTTGATCCGGAGGCAATCAGGTTGACGACAGCAGACACGGATACGACCTTACCATGTATGGGAACTTTTGGGTCAAGAGTTACTTTTTGTGCAGGAAGCGCTGTGTTCCAGGCAACTAACGAAGTTAAAAATATGTTATTGGAAGAGGCGTCAGAGATACTGGAAGCGAACATGGAAGATCTTGAAATGAAGGATAAAGAGATCTTCGTTAAAGGCAGCCTGGGTGTTTCCGTTACATTCTCTGAACTCGCTTCGAGGGCTCACTACAAAAGGAAGAAAACGCTCATAGGTCACGGATACTATAACGGTCCAGAGGTTAGTGACGATTTCGATCCAACCAGTTATGTGGGCTACCCTTCCCCTGCAATGGTTTTTGCTACACACATAGCGGAAGTGGAAATTGATCCGGGTACAGGAAAGGTCGACGTCATAAATTTTGTGGCCGCACATGATTTGGGAAGGGCTATAAATCCCCTTCTGGTTGAGGGACAAATTGAAGGGGCCGTCGCTCAGGGGATCGGGTGGGCTTTAACAGAGGACCTTAAATTTGAAAATGGCAAGATCGTCAATCCAAACTTCCATGACTATAAAATCCTTACCATCAAAGACGTACCCAAAATAACCTCTATCCTGGTAGAGACGATCGATCCTAATGGGCCTTTCGGGGCAAAGGGTATAGGAGAATGTGCCATGGTGCCCACAGCACCCGCTATAGTGAATGCCATATATGATGCTATTGGCGTTCGAATCAAGGACCTGCCTGCTACACCAGAAAAAATTTTTGATGGCCTAAAAAAAATATGAACAGGACCCTTGATGGAATTAAAGTCATAGAGCTGGCCCAATATATTTCAGGCCCATATTGCGGGATGCTTCTTGCTGGTCTGGGTGCCAATGTGACGAAAATTGAAGAACCTGGGATTGGAGATATATCAAGGAAATGTGGCCCGTTCCCAAAAGACATTCCCCATCCTGATAGAAGCGGGCTATTCCACTATTTCAACCGAAATAAGAGGGGAATAACTCTGGATATTAGAAAAGTAACCGGGCGGGAAATACTCTTGGAACTGCTAAAAGACACAGATGTGCTTATTGAGGATATGCAACCTAAGTTGGCTAGAAATCTGAAGCTTGATTTTCGCCATCTGAGAGAGGTGAACCAAAAACTTATCATTGTTTCTATCACACCTTTTGGTCAGACCGGCCCCTATAAACATTATAAAGCTTACGCCATAAATGCTAGTGGAATAGGTGGAATGAGTTCCATAGTAGGTGAACCGCAGAGAGAGCCACTAACTCCGCCTTTTTCACTTGGTCATTTCCAAACGGGGATCATTGCAGGAAATGCAATAATGTTTGCATTAATGGCACAAAAGAAGACCGGAAAAGGGCAGCATATTGATATCTCAGAGGCAGAGTCATGGGCTATTTTCCATACAGGGAATGTTGTTTCTGCATTCATTTATGGCGGGCGAAAGAGAAACAGGACTGGGCACAGAACATACGGCCCTTATCCCTATACCCTGTTACCATGTAAAGATGGGTACATTTCAATGATTGCTTTGCGCGGGTCGGAATGGAAACGATTTCTCGAGATAGTTGGTGATGGAAAGGTGCCTGAATGGTACTCATCGGATGATAGATTTAAGGATCGTTTAAAAGCAGGGCTGGAATATGCCGATGTCCTTGACAGTCTATTGTCACCGTGGCTAATGTCCCACACGAGAAAGGAAATATTTAGCCGCTGCCGGGAAAAACATGTTCCATTTACCCCTGTGAGGAACATGGACGAAGTTGTAAATTGTGAACATCTTAATAAAAGGGGGTATTTTGAAGAGATAAGATGTTCTGGTGTTAATGGTTTTAAATGCCCAGGAGCACCTGTTAGGTTCTCCGGGAGCTTGTGGAATTTAAACAAAACAGCACCGACTCT
>JAPVWE010000016.1 GCA_028572035.1 Desulfobacteraceae bacterium
CGTCTATATAAACCATTTTGAAACGACCACTAATCCAGACTATATGAGAGGCCCGCCCTCCCCGTCCCGAGACCGGGACGGGATCGGGAGGCGCGAAGTCTCTGGAATATCATATGATCACTATATTATTTCTCAGCTGAAATCTACCTACTCATGTCTTATAAGCCAGGCCTGGGCCAGGGGCATAATCAAAAAAAAGATACACATACCCTGGACTTTGACGTTACCCTGGGCTATCGGCTTTTCCCTTGACATCCAGGTATGCTTGACAGATACTTTTTATGTCGAAAATTATTGATATGATTATAATATTATCATGAAAAACACACTTGCTTTCATCATGGCCGGCGGTAAAGGCGAAAGGCTCATGCCTCTTACACAGGACAGGGCTAAGCCGGCAGTTCCATTTGGCGGCATCTACAGGATTGTAGACCTGACCCTTAGCAACTGCATAAACTCCCAACTATATAGGATCATTGTTCTACCACAATATAAATCCCAGTCTCTGACTGATCACCTGGAAGCCGGTTGGAACATATTCAATCAGAAGCTCGGGCATTTTTTGAAAATTGTGCCACCTCAGCAGAGGATTAGCGGGGAATGGTACCGGGGTACTGCTGATTCCATTCGCCAAAATCTCTATCTCATTGAGCAAACAAAACCACGCCATGTCCTGATCCTATCAGGTGATCATATTTACAAGATGGACTACAGTCGCTTCCTCAACTATCATCTGGAGAAAGATGCAGATCTGAGCATTGCCCTCCTTGAGCTGGGAAAGGAGATGGCCCATGAGATGGGTATTGCTGAGGTAGACGAGGACTATCGCATCCACGGATTCCAAGAAAAACCCAAGAAAAATCCAAAGACCATTCCTGGGGATCCCAGCCGAGTGCTTGCCTCTATGGGTATTTACCTTTTCAACACAGACACGCTCTTGGATGCCCTCAAATCCATCAATGAGGATGATTTCGGTCAAGACATAATTCCCCGTTTAATCCCGGAATCGCGGGTGTACGCCTATCACTTTCAGCAGCAAAATGTCATCGAGGATTACATCTATGATACCAAGGAAAACGGTGAGCGAAGGCTCAGGTTAGAACCCAGGACCCGCGATTCTTCCTATTGGAGGGATGTTGGAACCTTGGATGCCTATTGGAACGCCAATATGGATCTGACCGGGGTGAGTCCCTCTTTTAACCTTTATGGCCGCAACTGGTCCATCCAGACCTACCAGGTACCAGCTCCACCTGCAAAATTCGTCTTTAGCACTGAAAGGCCTGACGGTTTTCGGGTGGGTAAGGCCCTGGATTCGATCGTGGCCCCAGGCTCCATAATAAGTGGAATTGTCAGGAATTCAGTGATTTCTTATTACGTGTTTATCCAGAGTTGGGCAACTGTTGAGGAATCAGTAATCATGGATAATGTGGTAGTAGGACGACATTGTATGATCAAGAAGGCTATCATTGATAAGCATAACGAAATACCAGCCCACACGAAGATCGGTTATAACCCGAAAGAAGATAGGAAACTCTTTACCGTAACGCCCAGGGGAATTGTCGCGGTACCAAAGGGATTTTTCCAATAGCCTTAGAATCGGAAACTATGGAAAAACTAATGCAAACGCATTAATTGAAATGTCATTGCGAGTGACCTGCCCGCCATCGTCCGCCTGAGGCGGACTCAGGCGAGGCGGGCGGGAACGAAGCAATCTCATATAGAACGAGATTGCCACGCCCTTCGGGCTCGCAATGACGATGTAAAAGACCTTAGTGCGTTTGTATTAGTATAGGTTTATGAGCATAAGTTAGATATTATGGATGTCTTGAAAGGGCTGCTGCCCATGCATAAACATCCCGTAAGGCAAGATCGTTTTCTTTTGCTATTCTCCTGCATTCCTCATATTCAGGTAAAAGGACTGTTCCTCCATCCTGATTGATGACCTTCTTAACCCTCATCTTTCCCCATGGAGAGTCAACCATCAGCTCTCCCCGTTGCAAAACCGCCCGCTGGCTATAGCTAATGCGAACCCCCAATGTGGTTGACTCCCTGAAGATGACAGCAGTGAGCCTCTCCTTATCCTCAGGCTGGCCGACCACCTGGAGTTGGATTCCAGGCCTATTTTTCTTCATCTGGATGTGGGAGAAGCTAACATCCTTGGCGCCTGCATCAAAGAGACTATCCATCAAATAGCCCAACAATTCCGGGCTCATATCATCTAAGTTTGACTCCAATACTACCACCGTCTCTGATCTCTGTTTATCGATATCATTTCCTATCAGAATGCGTAGAAGATTGGGCCTGTCAGCTAAGGTTCTACTGCCTACCCCATAACCTACTCTATCTATGGTCATTGGGGGCATAGGACCGAATGAGGAACAAAGTGAGGTAACCAAGGCTGCTCCTGTCGGGGTAACCATTTCAACATCCTGACCGCTATAATACACAGGGATATCCTTCAAAAGTGCTATGGTTGCTGGGGAAGGCACTGGGATCTTTCCGTGGGCACCTGTCATAATTCCGGTACCCACTGGAATCCTTGAGACAAAGAGCTTCTGAATACCCAAAAGATGAATCCCTGCAATTGCCGCCACTATATCAATAATAGAATCAACTGCACCAAGCTCATGAAAATGTACCTCATCTGGTGAAACGTGGTGTATTTCACCTTCAGTCCGTGCCAGGTTTTCAAAGATCAGGATGCATTTTTCAATAACGGATAAAGGAAGGCCACTCCTTTTCAGTATCTCTTTTATCTCCTTTAGATGTCGAGCTTTTTGATCCTCTTCTTGCAAAAGCACAGAGAATTTTGTCCCAAAGATACTATTTCTTTCCTCCTTTTTTGCTGATATCCTGTAACCATTTAGATTAAGCCCAGATATGATCTTTTCAAGTCGTTCAAGAGGCAAGCCAGCATCAAGTAAGGAGCCAACAAACATATCGCCGCTTACACCAGAGAAGCAATCAAGGTAAGCTATTTTCATATCGTCCTGGCTCCCTCACAAACCTCGAGTCTTTTCCCTGGCTTCCTGTTCCTTTTTACAGTCAATGCAACGAGTAGTAACTGGCCTTACCTTCAGTCTCTCTTCTCCTATGTCTCTCCCGCATACCTCGCATATCCCGAAGGTGCCGTTGTCTATTCTATCAAGGGCCTCTTTTATCTTTTCAATCAACTTTCTTTCTCTATCCCTTATCCTTAGGAGAAAGTTTCTATCTGTCTCTAACGCGGCCCTATCAGTTGGGTCAGGAAAGGTATCCTTCAGATTGGTCATTCCATTGACTGTCTTAATAGCCTCTTCAATAAGCTCATCGAGCTGGTCCTGGAGCAAGCCTCTAAAATATTCTAGGTCTTCCTGATCCATCATGTAAATTCTCACATATAGATTATCTTAAGTCCTATATTCCCCTTATTTTATCCCAGAAATCCTTGGTCTTCGTCCCGATTTTTTGCTTCTCAAGCTCGCTAAACTCCATCAGTAGGTCCCGCTGTCTCTGGCTCAGCCTGGTAGGTATCTTGACTGCAACCTGAACAAAGAGGTCACCGTATCCCCTTCCTCTCCTCAGGATCGGCATGCCCTTGCCTTTGAGTCTGATGATCTCCCCTGGTTGGGTACCCTCTGGGATGGTAATCCTTCTCTCCTCATTATTATCCAAAACAGGGATAGAAACCTCATCCCCAAGACCTGCCTGTACAAAAGATACTGTAACCTGGCATTTGAGATCATGTCCATCCCTGAGAAAAAACTCATGCTCCTTAACATAGATTACCACAAAGAGATCTCCTGGTGGTCCTCCATTTTCTCCGCTCTCTCCCTCTCTCTCCATCCTCAATTGTGTGCCCGTATCCACACCTGGCGGTATCTTTACCAGGACCCTCCTTTCAGCCTTTATTCTTCCACTACTTTTGCATCTTCGGCATGGGTCAACTATTACCTGGCCTGCACCATTACATGTTGAACAGGTTGTTCTGATCTGAAAGAAACCCTGAGAATGGACACTCTCACCTCTACCATGACAGGTTGGGCAAACAGCCGGCTCGCTTCCCGGCGTAATCCCAGTACCACTACATATATCGCAGGATTCCCATTTCTCGAAAACGATCTCTTCTTCCTTTCCTCTATAGGCCTCCTCAAGGGTTAACTCCAGATCGTATCTAAGGTCATTACCTCTTCTTGTTCTTGTTCTTGTTCTCCTTGATCTCCTCCCTCCCAAACCAAAGAAATCTTCAAAAATATCGCCAAAGGTTGAAAAAATATCCTCAAAACCGCCAAAACCTGTAAAACCCGTACCTCTTAAGCCCTCATGACCGTAGAGATCATAGATTCTCCTCTTTTCCCTGTCCCTCAACACCTCATAGGCCTCTGCGGCCTCTTTAAACCTTTCCTCGGCCTCTGTATTTCCTGGATTTTTGTCAGGATGATATCTAAGGGCAAGCTTCCGGTAGGACTTTTTTATCTCATCCTCACCCGAATCCCTTGAAACACCAAGGATCTCATAATAATCACTTTTGTCTGACATGGTTATCACGTTTTATCCGAAAGGTCCTCAGCCTCATCAATGTGCGTATTGTCTTCTTTATCAGGGCTTTCAGACTCTTTTTCCAAATCATTTCCTATTAGATTGTCTTCTCTCACCCTAACCTTTCCTGCGGCAATCTCTCTCAAGGCGATTACTACTTCCTTGTTTGAGGCAGAGATAAGAGGTTCTTTCCCCTTCCTCAATTGAAAAACCCTCTTTGTTGCTAGGTGTACTAAACCAAATTTATTATAACCGGCCTTTAGACAATCTTCTATTGTAATTCGAGCCATTAACAAAACTCCCCTAAGAGATTGATAAGGTTCAAGAATTGTGGCATCGTATATTCTGGGATATCTTTACCTCCGGCCCGGAAGGGCAAACAGATATTTGCAGCTTTGTTGAATTGCAAGAAGTTTGCCAAGATCTTAACCGTTAGCAAAATTTTAATCTTTCTTTCTAGCTTGCATTTTTCAAAAAGTAAAGTTATTTTTGATAATTATAATCAAAAAGCGCGTTTCTACAAGATGAGCATATGATTTTGTTGTGAAAAAGTACTATTTTATTTCCTTAATTATGAAAAATGATTTATCCTTAGCAGTTGGGTATTGACCAAAGTATAGTACAACAAACCATATTTGTTTTTTAGAATATGCTTGCCACTGTCTATAGCAGTTCTGTCATAGGTATCGACGCCTACATAGTGGAAGTTGAGGTGGATATCTCAAGGGGCCTGCCATCCTTTTCCACCGTAGGCCTGCCAGAAGGAGCGGTCAGAGAAAGTAAAGAAAGGGTCAAGGCGGCCCTCAAGAATTCTGGCTACCATTTTCCTACTGACAGGATTACCGTTAACCTTGCCCCTGCCGATGTAAAAAAGGAAGGTAGCGGTTTCGATCTTCCGATAGGTATAGGTATCCTAACGGCAACAGGGCTTATTCCTCATTCAGCATTGGCCAGTCACCTCATTATTGGTGAGCTATCCCTTGACGGAAGTATAAGGCCTATAAAAGGGGCTCTGTCTATGGCCATAATGGCAAGGGAGCTCGGTTTGAAAGGAATCTATCTTCCTTCGGAGAATGCCATGGAAGCAGGTGTAGTAGAGGAAATAGATGTTTATCCAACTAATACACTTTCTCAGTTAGTTCAATCCCTGAATGATATGGAATCTATAAGCCCCATTAAAATAGACAGAGACCATATGGTTAATAAGGTAGACTATGATTTTGACTTTAATGATGTCTCTGGCCAAGAAAACGTGAAAAGGGCCTTGGAGATCGCTGCCGCAGGTGGTCATAATCTCTTGATGATCGGCCCCCCAGGTGCAGGAAAGACCATGCTTGCCCAGCGGCTTTCCACTATAATACCAAGCCTTACCTTTGAGGAATCTCTGGAGACATCCAAGGTTTACAGTGTTATGGGCCTCATGCCTAAGAGCCAGGGTATGATCACGGCCAGACCTTTTAGGGCCCCCCACCACACCATATCTGACGCTGGCCTGATAGGAGGAGGTCAGACACCAAAACCTGGAGAGGTGAGCCTGGCCCATAATGGTGTGCTTTTTTTAGATGAAATGCCGGAGTTTAGAAAGAATGTTCTCGAGGTGCTCAGGCAACCAATGGAAAGTGGGGCGGTTACCATCTCCAGGGCAAACTCGACAGTAACGTATCCGGCTAGCTTTATTCTGGTTGGGGCCATGAATCCATGCCCGTGTGGCTTCTTTGGTGACTTAAAGCGGGAGTGTACCTGTTCTTATAGGGAGATACGGAGGTATAGGACAAGGATATCAGGGCCCCTTATGGATCGGATCGATATCCACATAGACGTACCCTCCGTACCTTTCAAAGATCTAACAGGGTTTAGCCAAGCTCAATCTTCTTCTGAGATTCACCAAAGGGTTATGGCCGCAAGAAAGATCCAGGAAAATAGGCTACGCAAGACAAAGATCCATACCAATGCCATGATGAATAGTAGGCAGATAAGAAGATTCTGCCAAATAGATGAAAAATCCAATACTCTGCTGGAGATGGCCATGGAGAAATTTGGGCTTAGCGCACGAGCCCTTTCACGTATTCTTAAGATTTCCAGAACCATAGCAGATCTCGCCGGATCTCAGGATATTGAGCAGGCCCATATAGCCGAGGCAATACAGTATAGATCTCTGGATAGGAAGTTGCTTGTATGAAAAGATTTGTCAAAATAACGCTCTCTCTGTTTTTTGTCATCATCCTTTTGATCACCTCAACAGGTATTGGCCTATGGTATCTGTGGTCGAGTAACCTTCCCTACGTGGGCTCTCTTAAGGATTATAATCCCCCGATCATCACAGAGATTCTTGCTGACGATGGCCAGATAATTGGTCAATTCTGGGATGAAAGGAGGATCTTAGTACCTTTAGATGAGATTTCCGAGCATATCATCAATGCCTTTACTGCTGCAGAAGATGCCCGATTTTTTCAGCACAGGGGTATCGACTTCTTGAGTATCTTGAGGGCGCTTTTCAAAAACATTAAGGCGCGCAGGATTGAGCAGGGAGGAAGCACCATCACACAGCAAGTTATCAAATCACTGCTTCTGAAAAATCCTGCGAGAACCTACAAGAGGAAGGTTAGGGAGGCACTCCTTGCTCTTCAAATTGAAAGGGAATTCTCAAAAGAGAAGATTCTTTACCTTTACCTGAATCAAATATATCTGGGCCACGGTCTCTATGGTGTTGAGGCAGCCAGCCGGATCTACTTTGGCAAAAAGGCAAGGGAGTTAAATGTCGCCGAATCCGCCCTCCTGGCTGGTCTCGCTCGAGCCCCAAGTAAAGATTCTCCGATCAAACATTTTGGCAGGGCCAAACTGAGGCAAAGATACGTCTTAGAGAGGATGAAGACTGAGGGGTTTATAAACGATAAACAATTTGAAGAGGTCTTAAGAGCAAAGCTAGATATTCAGCCCAATAAAGAACGGTACCCCCAAAGGGCCCCTTACTTCTTAGAATATGTTCGCCAGACTATAGAGCGAAAATACGGGCGCCATCCCCTGTACAGGGGTGGATTAAAGATTTACACCACTGTTAATCTATCAATGCAGACAGCGGCACAAAATGCCATTCAAAAGGGACTAGAAGAGCTTGAAAGGAGAGAGGGATTCAGGGGGCCAATAGGAAGGGTCTTTTTTGATCAGGAGGACGGATACTACCGGGAAATAATCGAAAGAGTAAAGAAAAATCCCTTGGAAATAGGGGCAATTACTGAAGGGATTGTCACGAAGGTAGACAGCAGAAAGAAAGAAACCCTTGTTAGGATTGGAGACAAAAAAGGAATGCTTCCTCTCTCAGGTATGAAATGGGCAAGAATGGTTGATCCAGAAACGGCCTACTTCGAGAGCAAATTGGCGGATCCAGCCGACGTTCTAGCTCCAGGGGATATCATCATGGTGAAGGTCGTAGGAAAAGCGAAGGATTTTCCTGGCTGGATTCTATCCTTGGAACAATCTCCTGAGACCCAGGCCGCCCTGGTCTGCCTGGAGGCCAAGACAGGATATGTGAAGGCAATGGTTGGGGGACTAGATTTCTCCAAAAGTCAGTTTAACAGGGCAATTCAGGCAAGGAGGCAACCAGGCTCTGCCTTCAAGCCTATAATCTATGCCGCAGCCCTCGACAAGGTATTCACACCTTCATCAGTGATTATCGATACACCTATTATCTCCCCCACTGGTGAGGAGGAAAAGCTATGGAAACCGAAGAATTACAAAGAAAAATTCTATGGCCCTACCCTGTTTAGAACTGGCCTCGTAAAATCACGAAATATCATTACGATAAAGATTCTAGAAAAGATTGGTGTTCGTTATGCAATTGATTATGCAACGCGGATGGGGATTGGCTCTCCTCTCAGTGCCAATCTGTCGTTGGCCCTTGGTTCATCGGGGACATCCCTTGTTGAATTAACGAGGGCATACTCAGTCTTTGCCAATGGTGGTATGCTGGTGGAACCCATCTTTATTACCAAGATAGTTGATAGGAATGGAAAGAGCCTCGAGGAAAACCAGCCCTCATTTACCGAGGCAATATCTCAAGAAACAGCCTACGTAATGACTGATCTTTTAAAGGCAGCGGTAAAGGAGGGCACCGGCTGGAGGGTTAGAGCATTGAGGAGACCGGTGGCAGGCAAAACTGGTACCACTGACGACCTGAGGGATGCATGGTTTCTCGGTTTTGACCCTACCCTGGTCACCGGCGTATGGCTAGGTTATGATGATAGGCGACCAATGGGCAAGGGAGAAACTGGATCAAGGGCTGCCAGCCCTATTTGGCTCTACTTCATGAGAGAAGTTCTCAAAGAAAAACCTATAATACCATTTCAACATCCTAAGGGTGTAGTTGTCACCAAGATAGATGCCAAAACTGGCCTCTTGGCCAGTCCCTTCTCTAAAGAAACCTACTTTCAGGCCTTCAAGAAAGGCACAGAGCCAACTACATTTTCCCCAAAACCAGACCGCGGAAAACCAGGGCAGTTTTTTTCGCTTGATATGGATTACTCTAGCAAATAGAGATAACTAGCTCAAAGGGCGTGGTCACCTGATAAGGAGAGGTAATGATTGTCAAAATAATCTTTTCTTATCTTCAGATAATCCTCCTCCAAGGAACTATTTGATTGAGCGTAGGTATTAGATTTTTGTATTATAGAGGCAACCTCTTCTCTTGATACCTTGTTTCCCTCCATCTTCACTATCTTAACTAGTGTTGTGTACCCTAATATAAACGGTATGATACAAAACAACCTGATAGATCTCTCACGTAAAGGGAGCAATTGTATATATCTCAAGGTTGAGTCCAGGTAGATTACTATAGAAGGAATCATACCCTCTATTATTCCCTGTCTTTGTTTCATAGATAAGGTTTCGATCTTATTGAGCTCAATGTGATATTTTTCCGTTATAGTGAGTGGGATATAACACCACCCCCTCGCTATATCTTTTTTATAATCCTTAATGATATTTATTAGCTGAAGGGCAATGCCAAAATGAATTTGAAAGTCCTCCAGTTGGGACCTTTTTTCTTCTATGCTCTTCTTCTGACAAAAAAGTCTTGTGAGCATCACACCTACAACACCCCCCACATAGTAACAGTAATCCTCCAATTCTTTAATATCCGTGAGCTGAAATATCTTACTGTTACTGTCTAACTTTCTCTTTTGGAATTCGGCCATTCCCTCTGAAGTCTCTACAAGTAATGGGTCAACTATTCTCCTGTGGGTATCTGGTACATCAAAGTAACACCGTAGGACCATATGGCCGTTTTCTATAAGGTCTTTTTCGTAAGAGTTTTCTTTCCATCTGAATTTGAGAGATTCATATAATTTCAACCGGTGAGGCAAGTCCTTATCTCTCTTAAAGATTGCCGAAAAATCCTTCAGATCTGTAATCTTCTCCTTCTCATCCTGATACACAGTATCTTCAAAGGTATCTGCTATCCTTAACAGCAGATATCCAAGGAGAACTGTCTTAAAGATATCTCCCTCGAGCTGTGCGATATTGAGGGCGAACGTCCTTGATACCTTTGGCAAAATCTCACGGCAATATTCCCAGTCCTTTTCTCTTACTCGGTCATTCATAGGATCCTTCATCTCAGATCAAAATCACTTACAGAGCACCCTATATATTCCAACTGACGAGTGTATCCCTTTCAGATGAACTGTACCTGCCTCTTCAAAAGTAGCTACACCCTTTGCCTTGCTGTACGTTCTCTGACTTACCAAGATCTCACCCGGTTTGGCCATTGACTCCAGCCTGGCCGCGACATTGACCTGATTGCCAATTACCGTATAGTCTCTGTGGAATTCCGATCCAATATTGCCTACAGTCATATAGCCGGTATTTATGCCTATCCCAATGTTCAGATCGTATCCGTAGGATAACCACTCATCTCTTAGTTGATCTACCTTCTCTTGCATATCTATCGCCAGAAGAACTGCCCTCTGGGCATGGTCTGGGACTGGAACTGGATCACCAAAAAAGACCATGATTCCATCCCCGATTATCTTGTCTAAGGTCCCCTCATGCCTGTGGATAAGTTTTGTCATCTCCGATAAATAGTTGTTGAGAAGAAGGGTGATTTCCTCTGGTTCAAGTGAGTCGGTTAAATCGGAAAACCCCCTGATATCTGAGAAGAGCACAGTCATCAGCTTCCTGTGGGAGATCTTACTCAAATCGCTCCCATTTGAAAGGATTCTATCTGTGATATTAGGGGAAAGATACCTCCTTAACTCATTATATCGTCTCAATTCCTCAACCTGATCATCGACCTTTTTTTCGAGATCTCTATTAAGAATAAGGAGATCTTCCTTGGCCGCCTGTAACTCAGCTGTTCTCTCCTCAACCATCCTTTCGAGATTCTTGGCGTAGTTGTCAATATCCTCTTTGGCTCTGCTCAAGTCGAGATTTGCCTTTTCCAACTCCTTATAGGCCACATTCTTGGCAACCATTGCCTCTCTCAGTTGATTGATGGTCTCTATCATGCCAGATGCTGTTTCTCCCCCTTTTCCCTTTCTTTGAAAAGGTTGCAATAATCTATTCCGAAAGCGTAGCCTGTCGTAGGTGATATCCAGAATAAAGTAAGGGGCCTTATATATCTCTCCTGCTGTCAAGATATTTCTATTATCCACCTTTAATGATTCAGCAATAAGGATTCCTATACATTGCTTTTTTTCTCTGTTTTCCTCTTCACTATGCAGCTCAGAGAATCTACCTAAGAATACCTTCCTGCCTCCGATAATATCAGGCGCAAGCAACACCTCCCTTCCAACAATCCTTCTTTTCTTTTCAACAGGGCAGTGGATTGTTAGTTCATGATTTTCGATCCTGGCATCGAGCTTGAAGGCAAGGAATTCCTCTTCTTCGTTAAACAAGATCTCCGGATCATATTCATTGAGGGGTTGTTTGATAATCGCCGGAGAAAGGCCCCAGATAGTAGGTATGGAAGATATGATTCCTTTCAGATATGGATCACCTATATAATCCTTATTAGGGTCTTGGTTTTCATGGAATTGAACCCTTATGATAGTATGTATTTTTTTGAGTTTCTTGTCATAGGTTGGTGGTTTGATGATATCAATGTCCTTGGTATCATTAAAATTCTTGTTAAAGAAGGGAAGTCGCCTGATCCCATCATTCGGGCTGGCAAAGAGCTGAATAAAAATACCAAATCTTCCCCATGACTGAAGTGTGGCAGAAGAGGTACCGCAGTTGAAATAAAAATCGGGATCACCAACAAGATCCTTGGCTCCCCGAAAGATCTTTTGAAAGGTCTCATAGGTAGTCCACTCATCCTCATCAGCCAGATAGTCTTTGGCAGACCTGTATGTGTCTTCTGGAAATGGTATCCCGTCAAAAAGATCCGCTGAATCACCCAATAGGCTTTCCACATAGGTGGAGATTATTCTTATATTCCGATTGCTTATACAATCAACCCGGCTCATAAATATACTATACCTCAGAAACCCTCTTGACACCGCCATCTGTGGGTGGTAAAAAAGGATCACAAAGATCCTACATTCAACACAGAATCGGGACGTGGCGCAGTCTGGAAGCGCACCTGAATGGGGTTCAGGGGGTCGCGAGTTCAAATCTCGCCGTCCCGACCATTAAGAACTATCAAAATCCTCTGCTTTTTTCTACCTTTTTCCGGCCTTCCATTCAATGCTCATCTCTTAGTCCGTGGATTAGATCTTCGGGCTGAAGGTGAATGATAGGTTTAGAAATGAAAGGGCAGCAAATCTACCGCCTTTCAACCAGGAGGTATCTGTCTTTTGGTAGCCGGGAGAAAATCACCGCACCTGCGCACGGGGCAACGAGTTTCTTACGCCATGTGGTACCAATTACCTGGAAGAGCTCAAGACAACAGGAGCATAGATTTGCACTCATATCAATCGAATAGGGGATTGTTTGGCCATCTGTCTCGATAAAGAATCGAGGTTTGATAAAATTGGCATGAGTTGCCGTATGCGTGAGAAAAAGGCTATCCCAGTCCTCCTCAGATCCGAGTCTCCGTGCCCATCTCATCCAGATCCTCTTTTCAACATCTGAGATAATATTCCACTCCTGAGGAATGAGAGACCTAAATTCCTCATCCTCTACCATTTCTTGTTTCTCTTCTCTGGTTGCTGGCCTCGGGAGAAGGAAATCTGACCGGGTAATTACGGCCTCTTTATAGTGCTCAAA
>JAPVWE010000017.1 GCA_028572035.1 Desulfobacteraceae bacterium
AGGACATATTTGTCCATTTCTCCTCCATCAACACGCCTGGGTTCAAGACCCTCACTGAAGGTGACCAGGTGAGCTTTGATGTGGAAGAGAGCGACCGAGGACCTGTAGCCAAGAACGTCAATAAGCTTTAGTTCGCTACAAAATAGCTTTCACCGACATCTCGCTCAAAGGAAATCCTCTTTTTCTTTCCCTACCCCATCCAGGTGAAAGGGAATCTCTTATCCGTTGTCGTAAGAGATTGATGATCGAGGTTTGTAAATCCTAATTAGGGTGAGCTTAGCCAAGACATGGCCATAGCCTGACTATCACTGGAATGCGGATTAATAGACATGGGTAGGAGGGTGAAGATGGATAACCATGACTTGATAAAGGAGCGATGAGAAGCGAAGAAGCCCTTCAGATCAGCCCATGTTCTTGAAACTTTTTCTTGCCTTCACTCTTATTCCATTTCTGGAGATCTACCTGCTTATAAAGATAGGGACCCATATCGGGGCGTTTAACACCGTAATGATTGTTATTCTGACTGGCTTTCTTGGGGCCCTTTTAGCCAGGTATCAAGGTTTACAAACCATACAGAGGGTAAGGAAGTCTTTAGATAGAGGAGAGATGCCTGCCAGTGAGATGCTCGACGCATTATTGATCTTGCTGGCTGGCATAGTTCTTCTCACCCCTGGATTTCTAACTGACATAGCTGGACTTATGCTGTTAATCCCCAGGACCAGGTCTCTATTCAAGATATGGATCCGAAGAAAATTCGCCCAGTGGATAGACCAAAACAGGGTCAATATCTCATTTTATCACTGAATAGAATTCCTGATCCAGAGATTTAGTGGCGGGACCTTTTTGAGGCCTTGAGGGGATTTACTTTGTTGTTTCCCGTTTCATTGTTGATCTGTATATGGGTAGCCATATTGCAGACCCCGGTTTTCCATTTCATAGCAGGGTCAGGGAAACTCATGCAGTATTTTCCGGTAGGGATTTCAATGATTCTCTGGCAGCTATCACACTGATCAACGATAGGGTGACAGCTACCCCCATTAAACTGACATCCTCTTTTGTTCATAAACATGCACTCAGACCCTTGCCTTACACTTGTACAAACCATGATAACCACATCCTTTCTTTAAAAATTTTAGATTAAGAACCATACTGTTTATAGAAACAACAATAAGCTCTGGTTCTCTTAGGGATTAGAAAAATAGCGAATTTTTCTTTATGCGTTAAGATATTTTCTTTGTCAACAAAAAAATTAAAAAAATTTTTGACTGAATGTTAATCACGTTATTCACTATGTCCACCCTTTATTTATCAATCGTTTAACTTTCCTGCTAGAGCGGTATGGTACGTGCTTTGCTATGCTGCTTGAGCGGTGATTTATGAGGTCTGATAACAAACGTTTCTCGCCCACTCCTTTCAGCCGTTCGAGCTCACCGAGAACACAGAGATTGTTTTTGTGCATCGGGCTTATATCTGCTAGGTTATTGACTAAGGAGAGGTTTGAGGTAGAATATCTTTAGGGTGGTTTCCCAAGATGTGGGAGGTGAGAAAGGGAGACAGATTATTCGAACAGGCCCATCAATCTTTTCAGTCTCTTTACAGCCCTGGGGAGAACGTCTCCAATCGCTTCATTAAATCTCAGGTGCGCATGTTGATCAAAGGGTGTTTCCCCTTGATTCATGATGACCAATTTTGCGTCAGAGCGAAGGGCCTCCATGGGCATGTCTGCTGCTGGTGTTACCACCAAGCTTGAGCCAATAACTACAAGAAGATCACTTTTTCGAGAATGCTCAAAGGAAAGTCTCAGATCGTTTTCCGGCAGGGGTTCACCGAAATCTACCACACTTGAGGCAAGTCTGCCGCCACACCCGCAAATAGTCTTACCACCTGACCGGTCCACTTCTTTACCGCATTTCGTGCACCGAAGTTTGGTCATGTTCCCGTGAAGCTCGGCCAACAAATCAGGATTTATCCCTGATTTCAGATGGAGATTATCTACATTTTGTGAAATAAGAAACTTTAGTTTACCCGCCTTTTGGAGATCGACAATGGCAATATGGCCGCTGTTTGGCTCAACTGAATCCCAGGAGCGGCCCATAGGTTTGGGAGAAAGGCCTTTATCTCTCCTAGTCCATACACCGTCAGGCCCTCTAAAATCTGGGAGACCGGATTCCGTACTAATCCCAGCACCGGTAAAAACAACCAGATGCCTTGATTCATATAACCATTCAGCAAGGGTATGAATTCTCTTTTCGAGATCTTCTTTCATGGCCAATTGTAGGATCCGTGAATTATACGCCCTTTGTAATCTGTCCTTCATGCCAAGTTGCATTCAAACGGCTACTATTTATAAATGTCATTGCGAATACTTCGTTGCTCAGCATAAACTCAGTGAAGCAATCCCAATAGGATAGATTGCCACGCCTGCCTGCCGGCAGGTCACTTCCCTCCTCGCCCTGTTAAATAAATTCAAACATGATAATCCCTCGAATTGAGATACCAAATATCTAATTCTAGGGTATGCGACCAATTATGGGATCCCAATTTAACGGGGCGAGCAATGACATGATTGCAACTTGGTATTAGTAACTCTGCTCAGGCTTCTGACGGCTTACAGATGACCTCTTTAACCTTGAGATCAAAGAAATTATGAGTGTGGGCTGGTTTTATTAAAAGGGCTGTATCAACTCCACTTGCTGTTCCACCGAGAGAGATAACGTCCTCATCTGTCCTGACAAGCCCTGCATCTGCGGCCATTAAGGTAATCTCAATAGCAACCTTTGTTCCCTGTCCAAATGTTCGCAAGGTATATGCAATAATCTCATCCATTTGATAGGTGCCGGTTTTGTTTCTAAATGCCCTTCCTACACCACCAAATGCATGCTGGGCTGTCAAAACAGTAGCACCCTTTTCCAAAATTAGTTTTCTATCCCTTTCTGGAAGTTCTTGATGATCAGGTTCTCTGAAACCAGTTACATGCGTCACAATTATAAGAGAGAAGTCCCTTCCAAATAGATCAAGGGCCTTGAACGCGGTCTTGCCGCTGCAACTTGAGACCAAGATTTTTTTGATATTTAACATCTTGGCCCTTTCAAGAGCAGATTGAAGGGTGGCCTCTGTATTTTTTGGGCCAGGGTTTACAAAATAGCGACAGTTTAAGACCTCAAAGGTCTTATCCTTTCTAAACCCCTTCGATTCTCTTGCCTTATCCACATTATCCTCCTTTGTTAAAAGTGATTTGACACCTTGTGGACCTCTTTCCATTAAAATATGATTTATGTCCCTGAACTCTTTTGGTAATGCAATAATCCTGGCCTTTGGAAGAATTTTAAGGACTTTTTTAGCGGCCAACTCGCTGCCTACAGTATTCTTGAAACAGACTGTTGTATTCATATCGGAAAATAGTTGTAGTTGTTTTAACCTTGTCAGGCTGGGCAGGGATACCCCTTCCAGGCCAGTGCTCAAGAGGTCAAGTATGCCATAGGCAATGATTACATCTCTAAAATTCTTCTGAGTGCTGAAAAGTCCTGTGTCAAGGTCACTCCCTTCATGACAGTATTCTTGCCCCTTTTTCATTACTCGACCATCAATCTCGAGCGATTCCAATGTCAGATACTGTATGCCCACAACGCGAAAACCCCTCACAAGAGGGAAGGCAAGGGCTTTCCTCTCTGAACAGTAACCGATTAGCTTTTTGGATAGGAGTTCATCATAGATAATCGTTTTATCTATCCTTTTCCCATTGTGCAAATAACTGACGGCCTTTTCCGCAACCTGTCTGTTCTGAAGCATTGCATCAAAAAGTTGATCAAAGCTTTTTTTGTTTTTGCCTTCATTCTCTTTCATAGCACGTTTCCTTAATTAGTGCTTGACCGAAAACCTCGGAATAAAGAGTTTCAATTTTACTCAGGCAATTTCAAGAGGCTAAAATTACTTGATTTTTTCAATCCAAAATCTGCAATCCGCAATCCAAAATCGTGCCTGAATGGACTTTTCGTTCAGGCACTAATTATACTATGCCTTTATTCTCCGATTATTTTGACCAGAGCTCTCTTGCGTCTCCGGCCATCAAATTCACCATAAAATATTTGTTCCCAGGGGCCGAGGTCCATCTTGCCATTAGTCACGGCAACAACAACCTCTCTACCCATTATCTGCCTTTTCATGTGGGCGTCTGCATTATCCTCACCAACGTTGTGTCGGTATTGAGAGACAGGTTCATGAGGGGCAAGCTTTTCCAGCCATACGTCGTAGTCGTGGTGAAGCCCTGATTCATCATCATTAATAAACACAGACGCCGTGATGTGCATGGCGTTGCAGAGTATGAGTCCCTCTTTAATGCCACTTTCTTTCAAGCATTCTTCTACTTGGGGAGTAATGTTGATTAAGGCTCGTCGTGTGGGCACATCGAACCACAATTCCTTACGATAGTTTTTCATCATATCCTCCCTTAAAGATCTTGTAAGCTGAGTTTTTGGCTTGAAGCATTAGGGGATGTTCGTGTACTGAGTTCTCTAAATCCTTTAGAATCATATTGGAAAAGGGATGGGATGGCAAACGAAAGATGTAAGCATTAATATTTTATTGTAATAGGCAGAATTTTCTGTATACTCAATGGCTAAGTGCTGTCCCACGAAAGGGTCGTAAGGGATGGGATGCTGGGGCAGGAGGTTTCTATGCCAAAGAAGTTCCCTTTACAAGCAGCAGGATTTAACCCATTCTGTGAACTGATAGGCCTGAATTTCTCTAAATACGAAAAGGGATACAGTCAGTGCGTTTTAGAAGTAAATGAAGAATTGCTAAACCCTCACAAGGTCTTACACGGAGGAATAATCTACTCCATGGCAGACACTGGAATGGGTGCGGCACTTTATTCCTGCTTGAGCGAAGATGAGCTGTGCAGCACAGTAGAAATTAAGATCTGTTATTTTAGAGTAGTAATCTCTGGTATTCTTACCTGCGATACAGAGCTTATCCACAAGGGTAAGAAAATTGCCTTCTTGGAGTCAGAAATAAAGAATAATGAAAGTCTAATCGCAAAGGCAATGGGAACATACTATATATTCAAAAGTAAGGAAGACTGCGTTACAGATAGCGGCAGGGTTCCTGGAGAGAGGGGAGACTAATATTGCAGGTTGTAGCTTCGAAAACTGTAAATTATTAGTAACGTTCAAAAGTTGAGGCCTAATTGTTCTTTAGGCCACATGATAAACATTCAATAATGTCTATGGTAATGACAATTTCTTCAAGGCGATATCTATGAGGATTCTCTCTCCTCAGCCCCTATTGTATTTCGATACCTCATGCAATTCTTATTACTGTTATTATGATCAAGAAAAGAGAGATATCCTATGTTTCTATAGACCTTTTCTTTAGCACCTTCCAGGGTTCGATCCCCGGCGATTATGTGTAGTCCTCTTCCACCGTCTGTCACGAGGCCTTTCTCTGAATCTTCTCTTACACCAGAAAAGTAAATGGCGATTCCCCTCTCTATCTTATCCAGTCCTGTTATCTCATGACCTTTTCCATAGCGTCCTGGATATCCCTTGTTCCATCCCTTGCTTGCCTTTGAGCGACCTTCCATGGCCACTACATCTACATAGTACTGGTTATTCCAGACAGGATTGATTTGATCCAATTTCCCTTCCCATACTGCCATGCCTATTTCGAATAGGTCTGTGCTTAATTTCCGACAAAGCACCTCCCACTCGGGATCGCCATGTCTCACATTAATTTCAAAGACCTCCAGATTGTTGTAAGGGTCAAGATTGAGGCCAAAGTATAGGACGCCTTTATAATCCCATCCCAAACCTAAATCACCCCTGTTGTAAATTGCATTCACCGTTGGGTTTACAATCTCTCTTATGATCCTATTTACAAGCCATGGGGTCACAAGTTTATGGGGCACATAACATCCTGTTCCACCTGTATTAAGATTTCCACCGAACTGCCTGATTGATTCCTCATCATCCGGATCAAAGGCCCTTTTGTGATCCTGGACAAACATTTTTAACGGTAGCGCATGTTCACCATCCAGGTACACGAAAAAGGAGATCTCCGTGCCATATTTTCTCTCTTCAATAACAACCTTGTCGCCTGATCTTCCGAATATCTTTTCTACCATGATTCTGTCAATTGCGCTCTCGGCTTGCATAACATCATCACATCCTATGGCACCTTTTCCTGCTGCAAGGCCGTTTGCCTTTACAAAAACCTGATAGCCAATATTTCGAACGTATTCTTTTGCCTTTTCTGGATCCTCAAAGACCCTGTATTCTGGCTTGGGCACACCTATCTCCCTGAGGATATTATCCGTAAATTCCCTGTCACTCTCTAATCTAACATATTCGCTCTTTGGCCCAATGGTTCTTATTCCTCTTTTGTTCAAGATATCAACCAGACCTTCTTCAAGGGGGTTTTCTGAACCTACATCAACCAAATCAACCTTGTTTTCCAGGCAGAATTTTGCTACCTCGCTAAAATCTCTAATGTCTATACATTCTATCAATTTTCTCTTGCCCTTTAATGTATAAGATACGCCAGCATTGCCAGGAACAAAATGGACATTTTCAACATGCTGACTATCTCCGTATTTATCTGCAAGGGAGTGGTCTCTCCCTCCCGTACCATATACAAGGACTTTCATTTCTTACCTCCCTTAAAGGTGATGCAAAGGTACTTATATGTGTGGATAGGGGGCAGGTACAAAGGTTTGGTTGGTGGAGTATATTTGGATTGCCAAAGCATGTCAATATTAATTGCTTAATTGCAGGACCCGTTTAGGCTTGTCTTTTTTTCTTATATTTTGTTATACTTCTTCAAGTTTTACAGGCAAACAATGACGGCTTCGTAAAAAGTCTTTTCACCGGTCATTGCGAGGAGCGAAGCGGTTGCGAGGCGGAGCCGAAGCAAACCCGGAGTCTTTCCTTTAGAACAAAGAAGTATGATACCTGACATCACGGAAACTGAGATTCCTCGCTGTGCTCGGAACAGGCTCCGCAATCTCCTGGTTTCAAGCAGTTACAGCCAATAAGATTGCTTCGCTACGCTCGCAATGACAGCACCGGCGACTTTTTACGAAACCATCAAACAATAGCGTATGATATTTATCAAGGCAATGTCAGCAGGTAGTTGGAGCGGATAGCCGACAACGATAAAAGGCACCACTAAAATGAAGATCGGTGTTATTTCAGATACCCATCTGAGAGATCTGGATTCTCAGTTAATCGATATATATCATGAATATTTCTCTGACGTGGATATGATTATCCATGCTGGAGATCTTGTTTCCACGGAAATAGTTGATTTCTTAAGCCAGAAGCCCCTCCATGTAGTTCAGGGCAATATGGACAGCTTGGATATAAAGGAGAGGTTTCCCAAGAAAAGGATAGTAGAGGTAAGCGGTTTTCGTTTGGGATTGATACATGGATGGGGTTCCCCGTTTGGATTAGAAGGGAGGATAAGATCTGAGTTTAA
The DNA here is from genome assembly GCA_028572035.1 of Desulfobacteraceae bacterium. Taxonomy (GTDB): domain Bacteria; phylum Desulfobacterota; class DSM-4660; order Desulfatiglandales; family B25-G16; genus JABXJZ01. The sequence continues at coordinate 7,474 of JAPVWE010000017.1, forward strand.
TGATGTCAGTGTTATCATCTATGGCCATTCTCACAGGCCGGCCAATCATATTGAAAGGGGAATCCTTTTTTTTAATCCGGGAACCGCTACAGTTCTGAGTTCTAGTGGATCCAATTCGATTGGGATCTTGGATATAGGGGAGACAGTAAAAGGCAATATAATTATACTTTGAGGTTACATGATGGAGATTCTTTGGGCGCCTTGGCGAATGGAATATGTTAGTTCTGATAACAAGAAAGGAGGATGTATATTTTGTCCATGTGATGACAGGGGCCAGGACGAAAAGCGATTAATCCTATTTATGGGCAACCGGAGCATTGTTCTTATGAACAGGTTCCCTTATATAAATGGCCATCTGTTGGTAGCACCATTGCGACACGTTTCAACTTTAGACACCCTGTTACCAGAGGAGAAACTCGACCTCATAACCGTGGTTGAGAAGTCCATCGGCGTTTTAAAGGAGGTTATGAATCCAGAGGGATTTAACATAGGTCTGAACCTGGGAAAGGTGGCAGGTGCCGGGGTAGAAGAACATATCCATTTCCATGTTGTTCCTCGATGGATAGGGGATACCAATTACATGACTGTATTTGGAGAAGTAAGGGTAATTCCGGAACATATTCAGGCGACTTATCGAAAACTGGTACGTTTTTTCAAAAAATCTTAGGCACGGTATAGTGTTCTTTTAAAGAATTTAGGAGGATTTTATGAAAAATATTATAAAGGGTATTATAGGTATATTACTGATCTTGCTGGCCACAATACTTATCGTTCAGAACCATGAGCAGTTATCCAAAACATTGATACTTAAAGTAGATCTTAAGCTTTGGGCCTGGGAAACGCCACCAATGTTCGTCTATTTGGTTATGATAATAGTATTCCTGCTTGGTATTTTTATGGCGGGCTTTTTCGGTATAGTTGAACGCTTCAAATCAAAGAAGAGAATAAGGGTACTTACAAAGGAGAGCAGGGAAAAAGACAGAGAACTGAATTCTCTTAGAAACCTACCTATCGTTGAGAGCAAGATAGAAGATAAGGGGCTCGCAGAAGGAGCTCAGGATTAGGGCCTAGTTAACCACAAGAAACCGGTCTACGTACAGGATGTGGGAAGAAATTAAATATTGGTTGTTTGCTCTACAGGATCTTAGATTTGACATCTGGTTGATTTTTGCCTTTATAGCAGGAGTCTTGGTAGACAGGTTTATTAGATCGAGGGGTGCTGAAAAGCTTAGGAGAAAGCTGGATAAGGGAGATAAGGCCTTCTTTCAGGGTATTCAATACATACTTTCCAATGAGCCAGATCAAGCTATTGAACAATTCACGAAGTCGGTTCAGATTAACTCAGATACCATAGAGACCTATGTTGCTTTGGGGAATCTTTATAGATCCAAAGGGGATATTGAGAGGGCTATCAGGATAAGGCAGGGGATAATTCTAAGACCCAATCTGGACAAAAGGTTAAGGTTAAGGGCACTGTTTGATCTCGGTTTAGATTACAGAAAAGGAGGTTTCTTAAATCGTGCTCTATCAGCTTTTCAGGAGGTTCTTGAAAGCGACCCGAACAATATAGACGCCCTTGAGCAGATTGAGCGAATTTATGAGGATGTGCACGATTGGGAAAAGGCCTTTAAGACCAGGCAGACTATCTCGAAGCTAACAAGCGGGGAGCATCGGCATATCCTGGCCCATTACCAAACAGAGCTTGGGAAGATCCAGGAAAAGAATGGTGATATCTTAAGGGCAGAGAAATCTTACAAAAAGGCCCTCTCTATATTTGATAGATGCGTTGATGCCTATCTTCATTTGGGCGATCTCTATTTTAGTCAGCAAGAGCACAAAAAAGCTTTATCCAGGTGGAGGAGGGTAGTTGATGTGGCACCTCAGTTTACTTTTCTTGCCTATCAAAGGCTGGAGAGGGCTTACTCAAGGATGAAGAATCTAAAGGGAGTAGAGGATTTCTTACTAGAGTCTGCCCGAAGAAATTCTGATGGCTTTACCCGTTTGGCCCTGGCCAAGCACCTCTACAATAAGGGAGAAATAGATTCTGCACTGGATCAATTGAATCAGGCTGTTACATTAGTTCCCTCCTTTTTGGATGCCAGGAAACTTATGGGAGAGATACTCCTGAAAGAAGGCAGAAATGAAGAGGCCTTAAGGGCTTATAGAGATTTCCTCCTGAAGTTGGATTTTCCTTATTTAGAGTTTCAATGTAGTAATTGTGGATACAAACCAGACAAACTTGTTTGGAAATGCCCTCAGTGCCTGAAATGGGATTCAATAAACATTATAGAGCCATCTGCCTCTGACTTATCTAATGGGGATGAGCCCTCTTAAATCTCTGCATCTCCCTTCATCTATTGCAGTAGACTGTTACCATAGAAGTAAAAAGGTTCCTATATGATCCGTAGATTGATATTTGGAAGGTATGCGCTGGTTTCTTTCCTCTTATCCCTCATCCTTGTCCTTTTTTTCGCTACCTTTAACCAAGCTGCTGGTAGCCCATCCAATTCTGCCAGGGTTCTCTTACAGAAGGCGCGGGTGTGTCAAAAAGAACTTTACGCATCTAAAGTTAAGAAAAAGTATAGGCACAATTGGGAGCGATGTCTAAAGAGATATGAAAGGGTTTACAAGGCTTTCCCAGATGCAAATGACGCAGTGCATGCCATGTACGCTGCCGGTCGGTTATGGACTGGTCTCTATGGTTATTCAGGCAGGAATTCTGATATAGACCGCGCTGTATCACTCTATCGAAAACTGGTAAAGAGATACGAGGCCCATAACCTGGCAGATGATGCCCAATACAGGTTGGGGGAGATCTTCTACAGGTACAAAAAGAATCCGAAGCAGGCCTATGTTGAATTCTTGAAGGTCGGGAGAAAGTTCCCAAAAGGAGATGCAAGGCTCAAAGCATCCAGGATGATGGACAAGTTGGAACTTGCCTTGGGGAAGAAAAGGTTGGCAAAAAAGGCAGTTAAAAAGGGCAAGGGCAAGAAAAAGAAACTCATCCTAGTAAAGGATATCAGGCACTGGTCAACCCCTACCTACACAAGGGTGGTCATAGACCTGGAGGATTCTGTCAAATATAAGAAACATCTGTTAAAGAAGGATCCGGATCTTAAGAAGCCGAGACGTCTTTTTGTTGATCTACACGGTGCCTGGATTAGCAAAGGCATAGAAAGCTCTATAACCATTAAAGATGGTCTATTGAGAAGAGCCAGGGCAGCTCAATACAATAAAAAGACGGTAAGGGTTGTCCTCGATATTGACAATATGGAAGGATATAAGATCTTTCATCTTTATGATCCCTTTAGGATTGTGCTTGATGTGCAGGGTAAGGAACGGAAGTTGAAGCCCGTAAGAAAGATTGTGGCTAAGAAGCCTCCTAAAAGAAAGGAGATAAAGAGAGATACTAAAAAGGAGATCTCTTTAGCCAGGCAGTTGGGCCTGGGAGTGAGGAGAGTCATAATTGATGCGGGCCATGGGGGGAAAGATCCGGGTGCTATTGGGAGGAATGGCTTAAGGGAAAAAAATGTAATGCTCAAGCTTGCAAATCTGCTGGCGAAGAAGGTCAAGGAAAAGCTTAAATGCCAGGCAATTCTAACCAGGGGAAAGGATGTGTTCTTGCCTTTGGAGAAGAGGACCGCAATTGCCAATATGAAAAAGGGCGATCTGTTTATCTCCCTCCACACAAATGCCCACAAGGATAGGAAATGCATGGGCATAGAGACATATTTCTTGAATATAGCCTTGGATGAAGATAGCATGAATGTGGCTGCAAGGGAAAACGCTACGTCCACGAAGAACATAAGCGATCTCCAGATGATTCTAAACGACCTTATGCTTAACACAAAGATAAATGAGTCGAGTAGGCTGGCAAGATTTGTACACAAAGGCCTGATAAAAGAGCTGCGGAAAAAATATAATAAGGTTCAGAACAGGGGTGTAAGGCAGGCACCGTTCTATGTCCTAATTGGAGCTGAGATGCCGGCAATTCTGGTTGAGGTGGGATATATTACGAATTCGATTGAAAACAGACGCCTTTACTCTGAGATCTACCTCAAGAGGGTTGCCTCCGGCATAGTAAAAGGTATCGATTTATACATAAAGGATATGGTTAGCCCATAAAGGAGGATAGGCATGAACAATCCCTTGCGCTACGATTTAGCCAATTTGAGATTCGCCTATCATTGCCTTCACCAACCGATCACCATTTTCACGCAGGTTGTCCTTGGACTACTTAAGCCTTACCCACATAGAAGCAGTATTTGAGATAATCGTTTTAAGAATACCCACCTAGCCGAAGGGGAAGGTAAGGGTGGGTTTTTGTTTTCTGGGGTAATGCTATGCCTGTGGGGTCCAAGGCTTTTCTATATTTCTTATCTCAACACAGGATAGCCAAAAACAGAGAGGGGAGACTGAGATGAAGGAAATAAGAGAAGTAGACATATCGATGAACAATAGAGTTTTTACCATAAATTTAGCCATTAGGGATGAAGAACTTATTGATACTATCTTTAGTGCGCTGACGGAATATGTGGAGAAAGGTTTTCCAATAAAAGTGAAGGAAGCATACGTCACCTCTCTGTCGGATTCACTAAAGATAATTACAAAGATAATTTCGAGCGGTTCACAGATGGATGAATGGAGGGCTGAGACAAAACAATTGATATCTATTATAGTCAAAAGGTAATAGATTCATGGAAGGTAGTCCAGAACTTAGCTCGCTTCGCTCCCGACCGCTTCCGAGTTCCGGAATTCGGAAACTCGCCTGAGCCCGCCTGCCACTGCGAGGCACAAGCGGGCAGGCGAGAGCGATGGCGGGCAGGCACAATTGGAATGCTGGAATAATGGCCAGCCCTGGTGCGACTTTCCTGGGAGATACTCCTGTCGCTGTAATATTTCGTAAGTGGAAGGCCTAGAACTCAAGCTTTCCAAGTCAGGTCTGGGCCAGGGAATATTGGGTGATCTTGTCCTGAACAACGTGAGGGAGGGAATGCGAGGCAATACCCAACAGCCTTAAAAAAGTCTTTTAATTTTCCGCCTGAGGCGGGATGAGGCCTCAAGTCCCGAAAGAGCTCGGGGTTTGCCCGTCTCCCGCTTTTGCGGGATACAGGCCGGGAAGGCGAAGCTTCGCTAGAAAAAAGGGTTTGTAAATGGGAAACCATATCCTGAAGGCTTTGATAGTTACCATAT
>JAPVWE010000018.1 GCA_028572035.1 Desulfobacteraceae bacterium
TTGGACTTTTTGGCTTTTTCGGAGCCAAGGCGCTCTTAACCAAAACCTCTGTCTGGCGAACAGAAAGAGATTTCTTTATGATGAGATCCCTAATCTCCTTTTGGACCACAGAAGACTCAATGCCAACCAGAACCCTTGCATGCCCAGTTGTCAGTTGAAGATCTATAAGATCTTGTTGAATAAGAGCAGGAAGTTTCAGCAATCTTAAGGAATTGGCAATTGTCGAACGCTCTTTCCCGATCCTTTTTGAAAGTGCTTCCTGTGTCAGGTTAAACCTTTGCCTCAGCTCCTGGTAAGCCGATGCCTCCTCGATAGGGTTAAGATCTTTGCGTTGAATATTCTCAACAAGGGCTAATTCCAGGGCCTCTGAAGGAGATACGTCCCTTATCCATGCAGGTATTTTCTCAAGCCCTGCCTTTTGAGCTGCGCGCCAGCGCCTCTCTCCTACTATGAGTTGGAACCCGTCCTTTGTCTGGGTAACCAGTATGGGCTGGATAACCCCTTTCTCCTTTATAGAGTTTGCCAATTCCGTCAGCTCAGAATCGTTGAAATTTTGTCTCGGTTGATGGGGATTCGGAAAAATGGACTCAATAGGACAGTAGAAAAAACCCCTATCGTCTTCTGAGATAGCTGTTTCAGGAAATAAGGCTGACAGTCCTCTTCCAAGAGCCTTACGTTTGGTCAACTTCATCCTCCCGTTTAAGGATTACTTCCCTTGCAAGTTCCAGATAGCTCTGGGCCCCTTTTGATCGAATATCATAGAGAATAATTGGCTTCCCATAGCTTGATGCCTCACTTAAACTAACGTTACGTGGGATAATCGTTTGAAAAACACCCCTAAAATGGCGGCGCACCTCATCGGCTATCTGATGTGATAGATTATTGCGTCTGTCGAACATTGTTAACAAAATACCGATCATCACAAGGGATGGGTTAAGCCCCTTTTTGACCAACCTGACAGTATTAAGTAACTGGGTTAATCCTTCCATGGCAAGATATTCGCATTGAAGTGGCACAAGAAAGGAATCAGCGGCAGCAAGGGCATTAAGTGTAAGAAATCCAAGGGAAGGAGGACAGTCGATGAAGATATAGTCGTATTGATCTTTAAAGTCAGACAAGATACTGCTTAAGAGATATTCCTTGTTCTTTTTAGAAAACATCTCCACTTCTGCTCCAAATAAATCAGAATTGGCTCCGATAAGCTTAAGCTTGGGAATTTCTGTATCAAGAATGACGTTGTTTCCAGCATGTTCCCCTACTATCAAGTCGTAAAGACTTGGCTTAAGGCTTGATGGGTTTATCCCCAAAGAGGTAGTAGCATTTCCCTGAGGATCACAATCCACTAAGAGGCATCTTTTTTCAGCAGCAGCAATAGATGCAGACAGATTAACAGCTGTTATTGTTTTACCAACCCCTCCTTTCTGATTAACTATAGATATTATTGATTCCATAAATAAGATAATATTTTTATTACGAGAAGACGGCTCATTTAACTGATAGGGATTGTTTCACGTGAAACATTTCTATCTTTATTATCCCTCCCACGCCTCTTTGTCCATGCCTAAAAAGCTCTGAGTCTCTTCTTGATTCATCTGGTTTATATCTATCTTAAGATCTATTACTTTCTTTGTCCCTGCCCGCAGGGCTTACATGATTCATTTAGCAAGGAACATACACCGAAGGAGAAATATTCTCAATTCAAAAATCCCTCAGACCAACATGATGCTGATTTAGCGTTTGTCAACTCCTTGCTAGTGACAGCCATCTTAACTAGATTGCATAGGAATTTCCTTTTTGGACGCAGATTAACCCGCCTGTGGCGGATAAACGCAGATTGTTTCCGAATTCTCCCGAAGCGATCCCGATCCCATCGGGACGGGGCGGGTTCCATCATTCGGAACTCGGAAGAAAGATTTTTAATGCGCCTAAGGCGCATAAATATAAAGAGCTAATAGAATAATTACCTGCCCGCCGTCTGGCAGGCGGGTCTGCGTCCTAATTTAATTGCCCATTTCAAGTTCTAACTCTGGATTTATCCAGGGACCGTTGGCGTAATAGGGAATGCCATTTAGGCCTTAAGGGGGTCTGAAGCTTGAGGATGGATGTTTTTGATTTAGCTAAATGCTTATTTTTTACTGGTGCGCCCAGCAGGATTCGAACCTGCGACCTACGGATTCGTAGTCCGTTACTCTATCCAGTTGAGCTATGGGCGCCTGTACCAAAACTAACATCCTCTGTCTTAGAAAGGGAGATATTTTTGCTCAGCTATTTCTTACACAGCAGAGATCAGCAATCCTGCAAATGATATCTGAAGTGGAGTTACCCGGGACAAGTGGTATTCGCTTGACCTCACCCCCTGCTTTTTTTATCGCTTCGGCACCTATGATATCCTCTTCGGCCCAGTCTGAACCTTTGACTAATACCTGAGGTTGGAGATACTTGATTATAGCCAAGGGATCTTCCTCATCAAAAATAACTACCCCATCAACAAAACAGAGAGCAGCAAGCAATTCTGCCCTTGCTCCCACAGGCATCAAGGGACGATTCTTTCCCTTAATGTTCCTAACGGATCTGTCACTATTCAAGCCAATTATCAGGTAATCTCCGCACTTCTTTGCTTCAGAAAGATAGCGAACATGACCTTGGTGAAGGATATCAAAACAGCCATTAGTAAAAACTACCTTTTTGCCTCTCCCCTTAACCCTTTCTACTGTCTCTTTCATTGCTGTTTGGTTCTTTATTTTTGAGAGGTATTCTTCCATTCGAAATACCTTTTCACATATCCATCCACCATTTGGCTCTGATTAACATTTAGAATCTTAGCATAGGTCCTTAAGAATCCTTTCAAATACACAAGGGCGGGAAGTTCTTCGAAATGATCTTCCTCAATATCCTCTAATGTTTTCTTTGGAATATTTGTTTTTCGGTATATTTCTTCCAGGCTGATTTCTTTGGTCGTCCTGGCCATTTTAATGCTCTTGCCGGTTACAGAGGCTTGGTCGTCGAACAGATCGAGGTTACCATCAGAAGTTTGGTTCTCATTCTCTGCCTTTTCTTCCTTTTGAATAAGACTCTCTACAGTTACCTCCCTCAGTTTGCCCTCGACAACATTAGAGTCTTCCAGGGATGGAAACCCGATTTCTTGAGGAGAGAGATCCCCCTTTTCTATCAGAGAATGATTGTATTCTCTTCTAAGCTGGCTGTTAGTCAGAGTCTTGTATGCATCAACCAAACGGGAAAGCATTCCTTGCCTTTCCTTTGGTGTAAGCAGTGAATAGGTGGCAATAGAATCAGTTGAGTATATGCTCATGGCCTGATCATATGCAGATCGAACTTCCTCAAAAGAGGCCCTAGGGGAAATGCCAAGTAATCTGTAATAGTTTTGCTCAGTTAGCCTCTCCATTGATCACCGGATATTTGGTTAGAAGACCTTTGATCGGCAGAAAAGCCTAATCCCAATTGATACCTGGGTAATATCCTTTGGCAAATCTCAGTAATTTCCTGAAATGCCTTAGAATGGGGAAAATAAGCCATTAGGGGTTTCTTCTGGAGCAAGCCTTTCCTGACATTGCTATCATAGCTGATATTTCCCAAGAAATCAATCGGGATGCCAAAATATTTCCTGGCTGCCATAGCCATCTTTTGACCTATGGCTCTGTCTCTTGTTGTCCTTGTCTGGTTGACAATTAATTTGATATCTAAGCTTGAGAGATATCTTGCTATGGTATCTCCAAGCTCTGGTTCGATCTTTTCTATTGCTTCTAGAAGATCAAAGACTGAGTGGAATTTATGTCCACCCCTCTGCATGACCCCTTTGTCTATCAGGGATCTCACAACCTTTTGGCTGATTATCTTTCTTAGATAGCGAAAAAGGAGGCTCCTTGTAAAGCGGTATGTATTCTCAATGGATGTGGGCTCTGGTGATGTTATAAGGATACCACAATGGGAAATCAAAAAGAAATCAAGGATATTAAAGGATGTACCGGGACCCAGATCTATCAAAATGTATCTATAATCCAGCTTCTTGATATTGCCCAGTATCCTTACCTTCTGTCCATAGGATAGATTGGCTATCCCTATTATATCTTGGGCACCAGAAATGAGTTTTAGATTATTTATCCCTGTCTTGATTATGATACTATCAATGCCTGTTTTTTTCTTGGTAAGAAAATCAGATAGGCCTGTTCGTGGAGGCTCCAAGCCCAAAAAGGTGTGTAGATTAGCTGTTCCCAAATCAGCATCAATCAGAAGGACCTCGTTCCCTCTGTTAGCCAAACAGATACCCATACTCACTGTAATTAGGCTCTTGCCGGTGCCTCCTTTCCCACCACCAATGGCTAGTATATGGTTCTCTACTGTTCTGCGTTTTCTTATTAACACTTCTTCAGCCATTGCCAACCACAGGGATCTGAGTTGAAAGTAAAATAACAGTTGATTATATCAATTGCAACTTTTTTCTGGATGTTCAATGCCTTATCTTGTTTTTGGCACCTTATTCTTCAATCAACCAGGGTTCTGGCCAGTGTCAGGCAGATGACAACCATCGCCCCTGATTTTTTCAGAGTCCTGGCACATTCGTTCAAGGTGTACCCGGTTGTAAAGACATCATCAACCAATAATATCTTCTTACCCTTTATGATCTCAGGATATATAATGGAAAAGGCATCTTTAACGTTCTTTCTCCTTTCTTCTTTCCTCAGGCCTGTCTGTGCCCTTGTATGCCTTATTCTTACAAGGGATAGATAGTCTAACTGAGTTCCAAGATCTGTGGCAACTACCTTAGCTAACAAAAGGCTCTGGTTGAAGCCCCGCTCCCTTAATCTTCGCATATGGAGGGGTACAGGGACAGTGAGGAAGTCGGGCGTAAGAGGATTCGGTACCAGTTCTTTGGCAAAGGATGACAATAAGGTGCCAAGGGAGGAAGTTAGCTGAGTTTCTGAGCCATATTTGAATCTTTGTATGGCTTCCACAAGCGGGCCTGAGTAAAGATAAGGGGCTCTAACAGAATCATACCAGGGTCTTTTGCGAAGACAGTTTTCACAGAGATGGTCTTCCCCTTTTCGGGTAGAGAAAGGTAGGCCGCAGACCGTACAAATCGGATGGGTTATGGGAGTTAGGTCGGCTAAACAATCATCACACAAATGATGTGAGGAGACACGATCTTCATCGGCAGATACGAATCGAGCGCAGATGTGACAGCGCGGAGGATATATGATGTCAATTAACTGGGAAAGGAATTTCATCAATGGGATTATAGACTATTTTGTCGCTATTTAAATACAAAAAAGGCGACCATATAAAGATCGGTCGCCTCAAGATTAAAACAAGAGTTACTGTCTGTGACAATTATTACATCATTCCACCCATGTCACCGCCATATCCACCTCCAGGAGGCATCGGTGGCATTGCCTTTTCCTCCTTTGGCTTCTCAGCTACTATAGCCTCGGTCGTTAACAGGAGGGCAGCGACCGAAGCGGCATTCTGAAGGGCATACCGTGTAACTTTGGTAGGATCAATGATTCCAGCCTTGACCAGGTCTTCATACTGACCTGTCTCAGCATTTAGACCAAAGGCAGCCTTCTCTTCCTTGACCTTCTCCACCACTACTGATCCTTCCAGGCCGGCATTGTCGGCAATCTGACGGACCGGGTCTTCCATAGCCCTTGTGACTATATTTACCCCAAGCTGATCATCTCCCTCCAGCTTTAGCTTGGATAAGGCCGGTATACATCGGATAAAGGCAATACCGCCTCCGGGAACAATCCCCTCCTCCACTGCTGCCCTGGTGGCATTGAGGGCATCCTCAACCCTGGCCTTCTTCTCCTTCATCTCTGTCTCTGTGGCAGCGCCAACATTGATGACTGCCACACCACCAATCAACTTGGCCAGGCGCTCCTGGAGCTTTTCTGTGTCATAGTCAGAGGTGGTATCATCTATCTGGGTCCTGATCTGCTTTACCCTTCCCTCAAGATCACTCCTGGTTCCACCACCATCAATAATGGTTGTGTTATCCTTATCGATGTTGATTGTTTTTGCTGTACCAAGGTCATTAAGGCTCACATTCTCTAACTTAAGGCCCAGATCCTCAGAGATCACCTTGCCCCCTGTAAGGATACCAATATCTTCAAGCATGGCCTTCCTCCGATCTCCAAAACCTGGTGCCTTAACACTGGCTACCTTAAGTGTTCCCCTCAGTTTGTTAACCACCAAGGTGGCAAGGGCCTCACCCTCTACATCCTCGGCAACGATCAACAGGGGTTTTCCCATCTTGGCAATCTGCTCAAGCAGGGGAACCAGATCCTTCATGTTGCTGATCTTCTTCTCATGCAGCAGGATATAAGGCTCCTCTAAGATAGTCTCCATCTTCTCGGCATCGGTTACAAAGTAGGGAGAGAGATAGCCCCTGTCAAACTGCATTCCCTCAACAATGTCAAGGGTTGTCTCCATGCTCTTGGCCTCCTCAACGGTGATGACCCCCTCTTTGCCAACCTTGGACATGGCCTCGGCAATAATGTTTCCGATGGTGGCATCATTGTTGGCAGAGATGGTGCCCACCTGAGAGATTTCCTGCTGCTCCTTTGTTGGTTTGGACATCTTCTTGAGATCCTCTACCACGGTATCTACCGCCTTTTCAATGCCCCGCTTGAGGGCCATGGGGTTGGCGCCTGCTGTAACAAGTTTTGAGCCTTCACGGTAGATTGATTGGGCCAGAATAGTGGCTGTTGTTGTTCCATCGCCAGCAACATCCGATGTCTTGGAGGCAACCTCTTTGACCATCTGGGCGCCCATGTTTTCAAACTTATCCTCCAGCTCGATCTCCTTGGCAACGGTAACACCGTCCTTGGTAACGGTGGGTGATCCCCAGGACTTCTCTAAGATAACATTCCTTCCCTTGGGGCCAAGGGTTACCTTAACTGCCCTGGCCAGTATGTCGATACCTATTGATATTGACTCCCTGGCCTTGTTATCATACTTAATTTCCTTTGCTGCCATAGTTTAATCCTCCTTGAGATATTAAGATTAGAAATACCTTATTTAACAATAGCAATAATATCCTCTTCTTTCATGATGAGGTGTTCTTCACCCTCTATCTGAATCTCTGTTCCTGCATACTTGGAAAATAAGACCCTGTCACCTTTCTTAACCTCTAAGGGCACCTTTTTGCCTCCTTCTTCGCTCTTTCCACTTCCCACAGCGGCAACAAGCCCTTCTATGGGTTTCTCTTTGGCTGTGTCAGGGATTATGATACCTCCTTTGGTCTTTTCTTCTTCCTCTACCCTCTTTACAATTACCCGGTCATGCAATGGTTGAATCTTCATCTCTTATACCCTCCTTATCTTTTCTTTTATAACCAAACAAGAACAAGGATAATGACTAAAAAAAAAATGTCAAGCCCTGGGATTCAAAAAATGTTTTGTCATGGATTAGCCCGTGAATTCTTAACAATCCCTTTCCCTTTTGGGAGCTAATTGCAAAAATAAAAGAGATTTCTTGACATAACAGCTGAAGATAACTAAGCTTATTTTCACTAAATATTGAATAGATTTGGTATAAATAGCGAGGAGGACAAATCATGCCTACTTATGTTTATGTTGGCAAGACCAAAAGAGGACGTGTCACGAAAGGTGAATTGGAGGCCGCTGATGAAAGGATAGCAAGGATACAGCTGAAGAGGCGGAATATCGAAGTTACCAAACTCAAAGCAAAGCCTAAAGACATCTTTGAAAATATCTCATTTATGCAGCCTAAGGTCACCAACAAGGATATTGTTATCTTTACCAGGCAGTTCTCTACAATGATCGATGCAGGCCTTCCTCTTGTTCAGGGGTTGAATATCTTGGCGGACCAGACGGAAAATAAGAGGTTTAAGGGAATTCTGAAACAGGTAACCAAGGACGTAGAGGGTGGTGCAACCTTAGCAGATGCCTTAGGTAAACACCCCAGGGTATTTGATGCCTTGTTTGTGAACTTAGTTGCTGCCGGGGAGGTAGGGGGTATCCTTGATACTATCTTGCAGCGGCTGGCTGCCTATATTGAAAAGGCGGAAAAGCTAAAATCAAAGGTAAAGGGTGCCATGGTCTATCCTATTGCTGTGTTAGGTGTTGGTATACTTGTCATAGGTGTTATCATGGTTTTTGTCATGCCTGTGTTTAAGGAGATGTTTTCCGGTTTTGGAAAGGGACTGCCAGCACTGACCCAGTTGGTGATGAACATTAGCGATTTTATTGTAGGAAACATCCATTTTATCATTGGGGGATTTATTGCCTTTATCTGGGCCTTTAGGAGATACAAAAGAACAAAGTCAGGAGAAAGGAATATAGATATTATTCTGCTAAAGCTCCCAATTTTCGGTGAACTTATCAAGAAGGTGGCTGTTGCCAGGTTTACAAGGACTCTCGGCACTATGCTCAGCAGCGGTGTTACTATCTTAGATGCCCTGGAGATAACAGCCAAGACAGCGGGAAATGTGATCGTGGAAGAGGTTATTCATGACGCAAGAACCAGCATTGCTGAAGGGCAAACAATTGCTGAGCCCATTTCCGAGTCAGACATCTTCCCGGGCATGGTAAGTCAAATGATTTCTGTTGGGGAGTCAACCGGTGCCTTGGATGCTATGTTGGAAAAGATAGCCGATTTTTATGACGATGAAGTTGACGCCTCGGTTAATGCCTTGACAGCTTTGATGGAACCACTCATGATGATGTTTTTGGCGGGTGCCTTAGGGCCAATCATTATTGCCATGTATCTCCCCATATTCCAGATGGCTGCGGCAATGGAATGATCTAAACAACTATGGTCAAAACGGATCGAGACTATGCACAAAAGGAGACCCTTTCTCGCCTTCAATTATTGATGTTTCTGAGGGTGGGCCTTGTTTCCCTTCTCTTAGGCGTGGCGATTATTATTCAGGTAAGGGAGACAAGAACCTATTTTGGGGAGATCTTAAATGCTCACTACTTCCTTATCGCCTTAATCTATTTCCTCACTGTTTTTTATGTTGTTGCACTTAAATACATAAAGAGCCTTTCCAGGTTTGCCTATCTTCAACTTCTTCTGGATACAATTTTCATAACAGCCATCATTTACACAACAGGCGGTATTGAAAGCATATTCTCTCTTTTGTACCTACTGAACATAATTTCAGGTGGCACAATCCTCTATCGCCGCGGTGGAATGATAATAGCCTCTTTTAGCAGTGTCCTCTATGGTGCATTCCTTGATTTAAGTTACTATCAATTGATTAGACCTGTGGGTTACTATTTTCCCTATGTCCAGGAGTACCAGAGCAGCGAAATCTTTTATAGGATCCTTGTTAATGTAGCTGCCTTTTACCTGGTAGGCTTTTTGAGTGGCTTTCTATCCGAGCAGGTCCGCAAGAGCAGGGCTGAACTCAAAATCAAACAGAAAGATATAGCAGATTTGGAGATGCTTAAGGAAAATATCATTCAGAGCATCTCCTCGGGACTTGTTGCATTAGACGAGCATGACAAGATCATTGTCTTTAATAGAGGAGCGGAAAGGATATTTGATATTGATTCCAGAGATGCTATCCGCAAGGATATTAACGATATAATCCCTTTTATGATGCCCTATCTCAAGGTTGATAACCCAAATAAGTTTAGCCAACTCTCTCATAAAATGAGTGACGGCCAGCAGATTGATCTTCTCTTAAATATTTCGCCTTTACAGGAACAAGATGGAAGCAAGAAAGGGGAAATCCTTGTCTTTCAAGATACGACCCGCATCAGGGAGATGGAGCAAGAGGTAAAGAGGATGGAAGATTTGGCCATGCTTGGAGAATTGGCCGCTGGAATCGCTCACGAGATAAGAAACCCTTTAGCTTCAATAAGTGGTTCTATACAGGTATTAGATGATAGCTTTTCAAAAGAAGATGCCCCTATCAACAAAAGGCTGATGGGGATTATCCTAAGGGAAATAAGCCGTCTAAACCATCTTGTGAATGATTTTTTGCAGTTTGCTAGGCCCCAAAAGATGGAAATTGAAGAATTTGATCTCAATCAATTGATTATGGATACCTTTTATATCTTTCAAAACAGCCAAGACCGGTATAGGCATTTAGATGTAGAAACAAGATTTTTTAGCCCCTTAAGGATCAAGTCAGATCCACAACAGCTCAAACAGGTGTTTTGGAATATCTTTCTGAATGCATGCGAGGCCATGCCCGATGCCGGACAAATCCGTGTTAGTACGGATAAATTTAGAGGGTCTAACGGAAAGGGCGAATCAATAGATTTGGTAAGGGTAAGAGCGGAGGATAGTGGGCCTGGTATAGACCCTAAAGTAATTAAGGATATGTTTAGACCTTTTTCTACAACTAAGAAGGATGGATCTGGCTTAGGACTGGCTATAGTTAAAAGGATTGTAGAGGGTTTGGGGGGTGAGGTTTCAGGCCAAAATCTTGCCCAGGGAGGGGCGGCGATAACCATCCTCTTGCCTCTTTCTATTGAGAAAGGGATAGAAAGGAGCAGGCAAGGGACGGTGAGCAAGCTCTAAAAACCTATGCATCAGAAATTTACAAACTCCTTTTATATGCATATTTCTTATGTAGAGATCTCATTTTAATCAGGGCTGGGGATGTTTCTGAAAAGCAATATCTTAAAAAAGATACCAAAGGACTTTGAAGTGGCCAAATATTTGGGGTTTACTCCTACGGGCCAATGGGAATCACCCCCTAAAGATTGTTAAACCTCAAATATTTGGTCACACTTTACTAGAATCAATAGATATTGCTTTGAGGAAATTTCCCCAGCCCTACTATGATATTGAGTTTGTAAATTTCTGATTAGAATAAACCGCACCCAAAATTTCCCTTTACCCTATTTACGAAAAAATATATAGAAAAGTTGACAAGTCCAAAAATGGAAAAAAGTGGAAACGTAGACAAGCCTAGAAGGGAGGAATAGTTATGGGAAAGGTCGGAATTATTGGCGTCGGGCAGAGTAATTTTGTCAGAGGATATCCAGGCTCAATCAGGGAACTTGCCTTTGAAGGCTTTAAAGAGGCCATGGAGGATGTCAAGATACAGACAAAAGATATTAGTGCCTCTATAATCGCCTCTGCCCCTGAATACGATAAGCAAAGATCTCCTGCCGGGGTGATTGCCGAGTATCTAGGCCTCGTTCCTCAGCCTACATTTTATATAGAATCTATCTGTTCTTCAAGCAGCATGGCCTTAAGAGTAGCCTATTCAATGATTAAAGCAGGCTTACACGATGTTATTGCTATTGTAGGCTTTCAGAAGATGTCAGAAATATCATCCAGCGAATCTCAGGAGAGGATGGGAAGAGGAGCTGATATTCAGTGGGAATCCCCCTTTGGTACCATGATGCCGGCTTACTATGCCATGTATGCCAGGGCCCATATGAACCAATATGGAACAACAGAGGAAGATCTGGCTAAGATAAGGGTTAAGGCGGCTACGTATGGTCAGATGAATGAGAAGGCTGTGTATAGAAAACCTATAACCATGGAGATGTTTACTGATCCCGAAAGTAATATGCCTGCTATCGTGGCTAAACCTTTACGGGTTGGAGATTGCTGTGCCAATGCAGACGGCAGTTCCTGTATGATTTTAGCAAATGAGGAAAAGGCTAAGGCTATGTGTGATAAGCCTGTCTGGATACTGGGCCTCGGTGCAGCCTCTGAAACCGTTAATATGGCAGGCAGGGACCTTTTGACTGGCTTAAAGGTAGCTATTGAGGCAGGAAAACAGGCATATACAATGGCAGGAGTTACCCCGAAGGATATTGATGTGGCTGAGGTGCATGACTGTTTCACCATCGCAGAGATGATGGCATACGAGAACTTAGGGTTTGCTAAGCCAGGTGAAGGGAAGGATCTGATTGGATCCAAGGAGACTTATAAAGAGGGAAGTATCCCTGTTAACATAGATGGTGGTCTTCTCTCTAAAGGGCATCCCATTGGGGCGACCGGGGGTTCGCAGATTAGGACAATAGTGATTCAACTCAGAGGGGAGGCTGGAGAAATGCAGGTTAAGGATCCGGAGATTGGTCTTGTACACAATATTGGTGGTGTTGGTCTCTATGGAAATGTAACCATACTGGGGAGGTGAAGGAATGGCTAAAAAAGAGGTGGATGATAGATTTAAGAAATTTGGTACTGTCAGCTTTACAGCTATCACCAAGACCAATGATTTCATAAGCTATCTTGAGAAGGGCAAAGTAATGGGCACCAAATGTAAGGAGTGTGGGGCCATTTACTTTCCTCCGAGATCGGATTGCTCCAAGTGCTTACAAAGTAATATGGAATGGTTTGAGGTTTCCGGTACAGGAAGACTGCTAAGCTTTAGTGAGTTAAAGTATGGACCGGTCGGGTTTGAGGATGATCTTCCTTACACTATTGCCCTCCTTGATTATGGTGACTACAAGGTCTTTGGAAGGATATCAAAGGATACACCCTATGAAGATCTAAATGTGGGAATGGAGTTAAAAACCGAGTTCGCTACCCTTCCAAATGGTCAGCTCAGCTACGTCTTCAAAAGACCTTGAGGAGACCCCTAATATTTATTAAAGGCCACACCCTATATCTCGGAA
>JAPVWE010000019.1 GCA_028572035.1 Desulfobacteraceae bacterium
CCTCAGTTCCAGAAAGAATCATCCTTTTGTAGTTATGAATTGTGCCGCTATACCTGCAACGCTCATGGAAAGTGATATCTTCGGTCACAACAAAGGTGCCTTTACAGGTGCTGTCAATACTGTCATGGGTAAGCTGGAGATTGCCCATAAGGGGACCGTCTTTCTCGATGATATCGACTCCCTGGATATTAGTATGCAGGGCAAACTCCTCAGAGTTATTCAGGATAAGGAATTCGAAAGATTGGGGAGTACCAAAACAATCAAGATTGATGTGAGATTCATTGCTGCCTCCAACAAAGATTTGGAAGGGTTAATCTCAAAAGGAGAATTTCGCGAGGATCTATTCTATCGGCTGAATGTCTTTCCCATTATGTTACCCCCTTTGCGAAAGAGAAGGGATGATATTCCTTTACTCCTGGACCACTATTTGGAGTTCCATTCGAAGGGTGGGAGTATCCCTCCCAAGAAGTTCTCCCAGGTGGCTACTAACATATTGATGAAATATGATTGGCCTGGCAATGTCCGGGAGCTTGAAAATTTAGTCGAAAGATTGTCTACCCTGTGCAAAGAACCTGTTATTCAGCTTAAGGATATCCCGATGTTTACCATGACTAAAACCGAAATCAAGGATATGCCTCTCAAAAAGGCAGTTAAAACCTTTCAAAAACAGTACGTTGGTGCTGTCCTTGAAAGTGTTAACTGGAATAGAACCAGAGCGGCGGAGATACTTGGTGTTCATCGTAACACCCTTGCTGCCAAATTAAATGAATTAGGTCTGAAGATATAAAGGTTATGTATTGATCCCTTTCTTTTCCGCCTATCATTTTAAGACCCCCCTTTTTATATCTCTTTTCCCATAAACCTCGCAAAGTTAGAGTCTAAATGCACAAAAAAATGTGCATCACCGCCCAAAATAATTGTCATGGGCCATCAGTAATTTAGTAGAAATATAATAATATCAACAAATTATGAGTGGCATGGCAATTGCTCTATAAAATAAAAGCTCTTTTGGAGACTTTCGAGGCCTGTTTTAGAGATAGGGAGGGAGATGTTGGAGCTGGAACGAGCCCACAATGAGCTTGAACTTCTGGTGAGAGAAAAGACAGCTGATCTGGCGAAGGTAAACGAGGATCTCCACCTGGAAATCACCGAACGCAAGCGGGCGGAGGCGGCTCTGCGGGAGAGTGAAGAACGCTATCGCAACCTCTCCGAGCAGTCCAGAGATGCGATCTATATTACGACCAGAGAAGGAAAGCTTGCTTACATCAACCAGTCTTTCTTGGATCTCTTTGGCTATACCAGGGAGAAGATAACAGACCTGAACGCCAAAGATACATACATTAATCCCGATGACCGATCCAGGTTTAAGAAAGAGACGGAGCAAAAGGGATCTGTTAGAGACTTTGAAGTGAGGCTACGCAAGAAGGATGGGACAGAGATGGACTGCCTGATCACTGCGACCGTGCGACAGGGGGATGACGGAAACATTCTGGGATACCAGGGTATCATCCGCGACATCACTGAGTACAAACGAGCGCAGGAGAAGATAAAGGAGTACTCTAAGAACCTGGAGCGTATGGTGGAATTAAGAACCAGGAGACTTAATCAAGCCCTTTATGAAGCAGAAGAGGCAAGAGATAGAATCCATGGTATCCTTCAGTCTGTTGCCGACGGGTTGATCGTTACCGATATAAATAACAGGGTTATTCTGATGAACCGGGCTGCTGAAGATCTGCTGGGTGTCGACTTTAGTGAAGTGGTTGATCGTCCCATCGATTTTGCCATCCAAAAAAAGACCCTAAGAGACCGGATCAAGACCATCCTGGGTAAAAAGGAGACGGGGTATAAGTTTGACTTTGAATTGCCGGGGGAGGACACAAAACATCCCAGAATTATGCGTGCCAGAACTTCAGTGATTCAAGGTAAGAGTGGTGAGGAAACTTGTATTGTAACCATTATGCATGATGTGACTGACGAGCGTGAAGTGGACCGGATGAAAACCGAATTCATCTCAACGGCAGCCCATGAGCTGAGAACCCCCTTGACCTCCATCCGGGGTTTTTCGGAGATTCTCTTGACACGTAATGATATCAAACAGGAAGAGAAAAAGAAGTTCCTTTCCTACATAAACAAACAATCTGTGAATCTGGCCAATATCATCACCGATCTCTTGGACATCTCCCGTATCGAGTCCAGCCTGGGCTTTTCTTTGAAAGAAGCCCCCTGCAACATTACTGACATCATCAGAGGCGTAGTACCTTATTTTCAGGAACAGTCCCCGAGACATATCTTTGAGGTTGTCTTGCCAGAGGAATCTGTGGAGGTGATGGTGGATAAGGAAAAAATAGGGCAGGTGTTAGAAAACATCCTTAGCAATGCGGTCAAGTATTCTCCTGGGGGCGGCCCTATTTGCCTGTCGGCAAAATTGATTGCGGGTTCACACAATGATTCTGACTTAAAATATTCAAAATTCAATATTCAAAATTCAAAATGTATCGAGATCGGCGTAGCTGATACCGGCATAGGGATGACTCCAGGCCAAGTCAAAAGGATATTCGATAAATTCTACCGTGCCAATGCCTCCGGTGCAGCTGTTCCAGGGACTGGGCTGGGCATGAGCATTGTCAAAAACCTTGTGGAGGCCCACGGAGGAAAGGTTTGGGTGGAGAGTAAGATGGCCAAAGGGACAACGGTGAGGTTTACGATACCGACAACATGATTGCTGATTTTTGATTGCGGATTTGGCATTTTTGAATTTGGATTTAGAACATAACAGGAAAAAGAATGAATCGTGATGAAATGAAAAATAGAACCAAAGAGTTTTGCAACAGAATTATCAAGCTTTGCAGAAAACTATCAGATAACAGAGGAGGAAGATTAAGCAAATTGCGGATTGTCGATTTCGGATTTTGGAATGAAGGGCTTGTTCAATTTAATATTCTAAAATCCGAATTCCGAATTCCGAAATCATAAGCAAGGAGCAGGGCGATGAAAAAGGTCGTGATAGTAGATGATCAGGTGGAGGTGAGAGACCTTGTGGAGGTGACCCTTAGATCAGGGAATTACCAGGTCTTCCAGGCGGAAAGCGGAGAGGAGGCCATTGAAATAGCCAGGGCAGAAAAAGTTGACCTGATCATCATGGACATTATGATGCCCGGGGGCATGGATGGGTTTGAAGCTGTCCATGCTCTTAAAAATGACCCGGAAACCAAAGACTGCACCATAGTTATGTTGACTGCCAAAGGTCAAAAGGCTGACAGGCAAAAGGGGCTTGAGGCTGGTGCAGACCACTATTTTATCAAACCCTTCAGTCCTTTGGAACTGATAAAGAAGTTGGAAGAGATTCTTGAATAGCTGAGTTTTCTGGAATTCAATAATATCTTAAAGGGAGCCGCGAATAGAATTTAAGGAATCATTTCATGGAAACATATAACTTCTCTGCCGGTTGTTCAGATATTGAGAGTGGAGAGCAACTTGATCGCGCTTTAGCTGATATTTTTCTGGAAAATATAGATGAAATCTTCAAAAACAAAGCAGAAATGGATACAGGAAGAGATGGATGTCAGCCTGATTTTACCTAGAGTAAAGAATAAACCTGACAGAAGAGATTTTGATCGTTTTCCAATTGAATTTGAGATCGAAGTGGCTGCCCAAGACAGTGAAGGAAAAAAATACAGCGAGAACACAATCTTAAGGAATATCTCCGGGGGAGGGGCCAGGTTTATAACCCAACAAGCGAGCAAGTATTTTACAGGCCAGCCCTTAGAAGTGACCGTTTTTTTAACTGGTACCGACAAGGTAAAGGCCTGCATGAGAGGAAAGGCAACGGTTGTCCGGATAGATGCATCCACCAATTCAGGCATTGGCGAGAAAACCCCAAGAATGGACGTAGCCGTTAAGCTTGACTCCCCGTTGCATCTTGAAAGAGTTGATGTGAAAACACAACTGAACCACAGAGAACCCCCAGGGAATCTCAAATAGTATCAATGATGAAATCCAATTATCACAATTCCAACAGTTTCTATGGAAAAACACGCATTGTTTTCGTTTTGCTGGGGATCATCCCTTTTCTCCTGGCCATCCATTTGGCTGTTTATGGAAAAATAAAATTGATAGACACAGAGACTCTCCTTGTCCTTTCTGCAGTGGCCCTCTTTTCTATTCTGACAGGGTTCTATGTCTTGAGGAGATCTGCCGATCAACTTGCTGACCTGTCCACAGAAACAGGAATTATTGAAGCGGGGGAAAAGAGCGAACCCATCCGGATCAAGGCCGATCAGGAGTTGAACGATATAGCTGGCCATTTCAACTCCATTCACAAAAGATTACAGAAGGTTAACAGGGAACTTAAAAAGCAATCGGTGCAGCTTATGCTCTATGCCAGAGATATTTCTCTCTCCCATAAGAAAACAAAAGAAGAAGAAGAATTACGATACACCTTGAGCCGATATGTGGGAGATAACCTCGTGGAAAAGTTGATTAATTCAAAGAATGGCGTGTTCCTTGACAATGAAAGGAAGGAGGTAACCATTCTTTTTGCCGACATCAGGTCTTTCACCACCATTGCTGAAAGGATGGAGGCTGAAGAAGTGGTATCTATGCTTAATGAATTTTTTGGCGTCATGGTGGATATTATTTTTAGAAATAATGGCACATTAGACAAATTTATCGGGGATGAGCTTATGGCGGTATTCGGACTTATCCCCGCGGAAAACAGTGCTTCTCACGATGCCATTCAAGCGGCCATAGAAATGCAATATGCTACAGAGGATTTGATGAAAGCAAGAGCCAAACAAGGCAAAGAGGCCTTTGAGATAGGGATTGGGGTTAACACAGGCAGCGCCATTGTGGGAAACGTGGGCTCTGAGAATAGAATGGACTACACGGTCGTAGGCGATAGCGTCAATGTTGCTGCACGATTAGAGCAGATAGCAAAGGGTGGGGAGATATTTATAGGGGATCAGACATATCGCCAAACCCAAGGTCATTTTCGGATACAAAAAAAAGGTGGAATATCCGTCAAAAATAAGACTGAGCCGATTATGTGTTATGAGGTGCAACGGTGACACGGAAGGATCTTCGGGTAGGAAGATTGTCAATTGTTTCACCTGAATCTCTCGATAGCCCTTTCTACCGTGGTCCTGATTTCATCAAGCCTTCCCTTGGATTGCGCCTCGAACCTGAGTACAAGCACAGGCTGAGTATTGGAGGCCCTCACCAATCCCCAACCATCATCAAAGACAATCCTGACGCCATCCACATCAATTATTTTATATCGTTTGCTGAATTCATCTTTTAGCCTATCTACAAGGTCAAATTTTTTGGCGTCAGGGCACTCTACCCTAATTTCAGGTGTAGCATATGATTTTGGAACATCTTCCAGAAGCTCTATCAATGATTTGCCGGTCTTGGATAATATCTCTAAAAGCCTGCATGATGCATAGATGGCATCATCATATCCAAAATACCTATCGGCAAAGAACATATGACCACTCATCTCTCCTGCCAGAAGGGCCTTGCTCTCCTTCATCTTGTTTTTTATCAGAGAATGTCCTGTCTTCCACATAATGGCATTTCCACCGTGAGCCTCAATGTCTTTATACATTCTATCTGAACATTTAACCTCAGAAATAATAGTTGCCCCTGGATGTTCAACCAGGATATCCCTTGAAAAAATAAGCAAAAGCATATCTCCAAATAAAATAGTGCCTGAGCTGTCTACCACCCCAATCCTGTCCCCATCTCCATCAACACCAATACCGAGGTTCAGGCTGTGCCTCCTCACCTCTTCAATAAGATCTTTCATATTATCTAGCACCGTAGGATCTGGTTCATGGTTTGGAAAGGAACCGTCCATATCGCAATAGAGATCGTGAACTTCACAGCCAAGTGATCTTAGAATCTTTACCCCTACAGGCCCTCCTGTTCCATTACCTGCATCAAAACCTACCCTGATCCCAGGGACTACCTTGATATCCCTTGTGATCATATCTATGTATGGTTCGATTATCTCATATGATGAATATGTTCCTTTTCCTGTCGCAAAATCCGCCTCTTCAATAAGCCTTCTTACCTTTTGGATCTCTTCCCCATAGATAGTATCGAAACCGCTGCATATCTTGAAGCCATTGTACTGAGGTGGGTTATGACTCGCAGTAATCATAATCCCCCCATCGGCTTTTAGGTGCCGGATAGCATAATAAAGGGTTGGGGTGGGGCAAACACTTACATCTACAACATCACAGCCGGTGGATATGAGACCCTCTGTCACCCCGTCTCTTATCTTGGCCGAACTCAACCTACAGTCCCTTCCCAGGGCGATTTTTCTTTTTCCCAGGCGGTTAAAATATGTTCCGAATCCTTTTCCCAAGACAATAAATTCATCTTCTCTAATGTCTTCACCTATTACACCTCTTATGTCATACTCTCTATAAATCTCTGGGTTCATTTCTATTCCTTTCACAAAATCTTATCCCGGCCCTGGGATCTTAGTATCTCAACAAGCTTTCTAACATCCTGAGACCTCCCCCTTTTGCAGACCAAAAGGGCATCATCCTCCTCTACAATAATTAGATCCTCCACACCCACGAGTGCAACCGGTTTTTTTGGGCTATAGACAATGCATTGAGAAGAATCAAGACTGATCAACTCTCCGATGAAGGCATTGTTATCGCTATCCATAGGCCAGTACTGAGCCGCTGACGGCCAAGAACCCACATCACTCCAACCAAAATCCCCTGCTACCATGAGGACGTTCTCTGATTTTTCAATAACACCATAGTCAATAGAGATAGCCTCCATTTCTTTGTAGGCCTCTCTGATTACCCCTGGTTCTTCATCCTTGCCCAAGGACGACCTTATTTTCATAAGCCATCTATAGTTATGAGGGAGGTGCTCTGCAATCTCCCTAAGCATAGTTGAGGCCCTCGCAATAAAGATGCCACTATTCCAGAAAAAGTTGCCCTGATTAATAAAACGCCTGGCTGTGTTTATGTCAGGTTTCTCATGAAAGGATTTAACGGCATATATCATGTTATTTTCATCAATTAATGCGTCTGCCTCTATGTATCCATAACCAGTCTCTGGTCCCCTTGGGGGGATTCCAATGGTAACAAGAAAATCCCCTTGTGAGGCCTGATAGGCACCGGCCATAATTCTCTGGTGAAACTTCTTTTTATCCTCAATACAGTGATCTGAAGGCAACACTACCATAATAGCATCTGGATCGTCTCTCTCTACAAAAAGGGTGGAAATCCCGATGGCAGGGGCTGTATTTTTCCCCAGTGGTTCACATATTATGCTTTCATCTGATATCTCGGGAACTGTCCTTCTAACAGCATCTGCCTGGGATAAGGTGGTTACTGTCTTTATCCTGCTGACAGGTATAATGGGTTTGATAAGCTCAATCGTTTTCTTAAGAAGTCCGCCTTCGGCGGATCCGGTGATGTTGAGGAGTTGCTTTGGTCTATTCTCTCTGCTCCTTGGCCAGAATCTGGTCCCACTTCCCCCTGCCATTATGACGGCAAAGAGATGATCATCTATCCCTGATCTCATCATCTACAGCGCCCTCATCCACTCTGGTCTGAGGCCCACCTTTCCTTGAAGGGCCATGTCTATTAAATCAAGGGCCTGTTTCTTTTCTTTTGGAAGCCTGGCCTTGACCGGCAGATAGTTTGATGCATGATTGGAAAAGAAAAGACCACGGGTAAGATTGGTGCAAGCTATCATTTCTCTTAATTCCATGAGCAACCCAAAGTTATCAGGAAGCTCAAATCCACCAGCTAAAAGACCGTCTGACAGGGGCGTGCCAGGCATTATCATTAATGTCAGGGCACCAACGTAGTCGGGATCCATTGCACTGAGGATCTCTCCTGTTGCCCTGGCATGGATGAGTGACCTTTTCTTGCCAGCAATCCCTAAGAGAACAGTAACGGAAAGCTTTATATCTGCTCCTTTGACCTTCTTACCCATATCCAAGATTCTCTGGTAATTGCCTCCCTTTCTGATGGCCTCCAATGTCTGATCATCGCCTGTCTCTATACCCATATAGATGATTCCCAGGCCCATTTCTTTCAATTTGATCAATTCTTCCTCGCTCTTCATCCTTATACCTTTGGTGTTTGCATAAACGCTAACCCTCTTGACCTGTGGAAGATGTTCCTTTATCCTTTCTAAAATCCACATCAGACGGGGATAGGGGATAATCAGGGCATCACCATCCATGATGAAGAGTCTTTCCTGGTTCCGCATATACCGTGATGCAAAGAGGATATCACTCAAGATAATATCATTGTCCTTGATCCGAAATCTTTTATCCTTGTATGAGCCGCAAAAGGTGCATTTGTTGTGGGAACAGCCAACAGTGGCCTGAAGGAGAATGCTCTGTGCCTCGCTGGGTGGCCGGATACACATCCCCTCATAGTGCATTCCCTCAACTTTGTCGGCCCAATTCATATAGATGCTCCTCCCTTACACATATCCCTGCACCCTATGAAACATAGTATTGTCATTTAAAATGAAAATCAAGTCAAGGCCTGCACAAAAACGCACCATCTCTAATGCTGGGAAATGTATCCCCTTGTCACCTGTGAACCCGATAGGGTTACTTGGGTTCTCCTTACCGAATCTGAATTTACAAAGAAAATCAATAGGTTCATTATGGCTAATGAGAATCTTTGACGAAAGTCCAGATAAACATAAAATTTGTGTTTAAAGCCAATAAGGTGTATGATATACCTATTATAAAGACTCAAATCATCAAAATTGACGTCTAGAATAGGAGATAATTATGGCCCAAATTGATGCCTTCTTTAAACTAATGAATGATCAAGGGGCTTCAGACCTTCATTTAGCTGCCGATAAACAACCTGTCTTGAGGATTCGGGGGGAACTCGAAAGGGTAAAATACAAGGAACTGGATGACGATACCCTCAAGGCCATGCTTTACGAGATAGCACCTGAGCACAAGATCAAGATATTTGAAGAGACAGGAGATGTTGATTTTGCCTATGAGATACCCGGGCTGGCTCGTTACAGGGCCAATTTCTTCAGACAGAAAGACGGTGTGGGTGCTGTCTTCAGAGAGATACCCGATAAAATCCTCACCTGTGAAGAGCTTGGGCTTCCGCCGGTTATCCGACAGCTCGCTACACTGCCCAGAGGGCTCATCCTGGTAACAGGGCCCACCGGAAGCGGAAAGTCAACCACCCTCGCGGCCATAATAGATGTGGCCAACAAGACCAGGAAGGATCATATCATTACTGTTGAGGATCCGATCGAGTTTGTCCATGTCAGTCAAAAGGCTGTAATAAATCACAGGGAGGTTGGAATTCATACAAAGTCATTTTCTGCGGCCCTCCGAGGTGCGCTTCGGGAAGATCCGGATATCATAATGGTTGGCGAGATGAGGGATCTGGAGACCATCGAACTCGCAATTGAGGCCTCCTCCACCGGCCACCTTGTCTTTAGCACGCTCCACACATCATCTGCTGCCAAGACAGTGGACAGGATGATAGATGTTTTTCCTACCGAACAGCAGGAACAGATTAGGAGCACCTTGTCCGATGGACTCAGGGCAGTGGTGTGTCAGAGTCTGTTTAGAAGGAGAGATCAAAGGGGGAATACCATGGGTCGTGTCGCAGCACTTGAGATTATGATTGCCACCCCAGCAGTGAGAAACCTTATACGGGAAAGGAAAACATTTCAGATCCCATCTGCCATACAGACAGGAAAAAAATATGGCATGCAATCTCTAGATGATTCCATAATGGATCACTTGACCAAAAAGAGGATAAGCCCAGAAGAGGCATATGCAAAATGTTACGACAAGAATAAATTTATGCCATTCCTCAAAAAACCTCCGGAAGACTTTACCGAGGCCTAGCTTTTGGCGTTTGTCGTGTTTGTTGAGTTCATAGGGTTCATAGGGTTTTAACATTCACCCTGTTAAATCCCTGGAGGGGATCCCGCAAAGCGGAATTTAACAGGGCAGGCAAACTCAAGAAACCCAACAAATCCGAGAAACAGTTATAAGGGGTATAGAAATGAGAAAACAACAGATAGATCACATCCTGGGGGCTATGTTAGAGGCATATGAAGATGTATCTGACATAAACATAACTGTAGATAAGCCAACTCAGGTAGAGTCCGCAGGTGTATTGAAGCCTGTCTCCATTAAACCTCCCATCGACCGATTGACTCCTTTCCAGGCCGAGATATTTGCCCTCAACGTGATAAATAATGATAGGAGACTCACCAAAACCCTCTTGACCGAGGGCTCCTGTGACTTATCCTATCAGTTGGCTGGAAAGGCACGCTTCAGGGCCAATGTCTTTTCCCAAAAAGGATGCTATTCTGTGGTGATGAGGCAGCTACCGTCCAGGGTGCCCACCATTGAAGAAATGAGACTTCCTTCTGCCTTTTACAAAATGACAGAGGAATTGAATGGTATAATCCTTGTTACCGGTGCTACAGGAACTGGAAAGACTACATCCCTTGCATCCTTTCTAAACGAGATAAATGAAAAAAAACCAGTTCATGTAGTCACCTTGGAGGACCCAGTAGAGTTTGTCCATTCCCAGAAAAAGGCCACATTCAACCAGAGGGAGATGGGTACCGATTTTGATGAGTTCTCCTCCGGCCTGCGG
Organism: Desulfobacteraceae bacterium; assembly: GCA_028572035.1. GTDB lineage: Bacteria > Desulfobacterota > DSM-4660 > Desulfatiglandales > B25-G16 > JABXJZ01. The sequence continues at coordinate 10,647 of JAPVWE010000019.1, forward strand.
GCTGCCCTCCGCCAGGCACCAAAGGTCATTCTCGTGGGTGAGATGAGAGACAGGGAGACAGTGGAAATAGGTCTCTCTGCAGCAGAGACCGGTCATCTTGTCTTGAGCACGCTTCACACGGTGGATGCAGGGCAGACCATAAACAGGATTATAGGCATGTTTGAACAAGAGGAAGAAAGGCAGATAAGGATTAGGTTGGCTGATACAGCCAGGTGGATAGTATGCCAGAAACTCCTACCTAAAATCGAGGGTGGTCGGGTAGCCGCCTTTGAGATATTAGGGTCAAATATGATGGTAAAAGACCTTATCCTCAATGGGGAGACTGAGGATAAGACATTTTATGATATTATGCAGAATAATCGGGCCTTTGGTATGATGACCTTTGACCAGTGCATTGCCGAGCATTACAAGAATGGCCTTATTACCGAAGAGGTGGCTATGGCCTATGCATCACATAAGGCAGCTTTAGGAAGGGCAATAGATGCAATAAAGGCATTAAAGGGAGAAAAGACCACATCTATAGAGGGTCTGGCCATAGACGAAAGCTACGATAAATCATTAGAGTGAACTAAAGTGCCTAAAATCAAGACTGAGCTAAGATTATCGATTATTCTGAAATAATTCTACCGATGCGTTTTGCCCTGAAGTGTAGTTGAGCCTTTTGGGTATGATCTTATCTTTTCTGCTTAAACTTTAGGCACTTGAATGGAGATAGTCCTATGGATGTTACCTGTAAATCTTGCGGGACAACATTAAAGATACCGGATGAGAAGTTGCCCCCCAATCAAGCGGTAAGTGTTACCTGTCCGAAATGTAAGGGTAAAATAAGGATAGAACCATCTGATAGGAGACTGGTCTCAGCAAACAGGAGACTGGTCTCAGCAAAAGAGGAATTTCAGGAAGTTGGCATTGAATATGAGGACGATACCAGCCCCCTGGAGTTCTTTGGGGAAGGAACCAGATTAGCCCTTGTTCTGGATGGAGATGAAGCAAATGTAACGAAGATCACTCCTGCCCTTGAGGAATTATCTTATAAACCTATTTTACCCACATCTATAGGTGAGGCAATGGGTAAACTGCGCCTGTATCACTTTGACCTGATCCTCCTTTCCGATGGTTTTGACGGACAGAATCTTGAACGTTCTCCTATAACTAATTATCTCAATCATCTCTCTATGAGCGTAAGGAGAAAGACCTTCCTGGTTCTGCTGAGCCAAGAATTCAAGACCATGGATAATATGAGGGCTTTTGGAGAAAGTGCCAACCTGGTAGTAAACCCTGATGATCTTTCCAACCTGCCCCTAATACTGAAAAGGGCCATCTCTGATAATGAGAAGTTTTACAAGGTATTTATGGATACTATCAAAGAGGCAGGGAAAGAGTAAAGAGATATTCTTAGGTCCGCCTGTATGAGACCCTATTAACAATGCTGTAACCGCTGCCCCCTCTACAATAGCCTCTCCAAATTCAATTCCTCTCTTTTTTGAACGTTACTAAGCCATTGGATATTGAAAAGGCATATCGATAGGGGGTCTATCGATAGGGCGATAGGGGGTCGGGCCACGCTAAGTAGC
>JAPVWE010000020.1 GCA_028572035.1 Desulfobacteraceae bacterium
ACAGATATGATAGAGGCCGGAACACCAACTAATTCCTCTATTCTTCTTACATAGGCCCGGGCATTCTTTGGGAGCTCTTCAAAGGTTCTTGCTCCAGAGATATCCTCTTTCCATCCATCCATCTCTTCATAGACAGGACAACAGTTGGAAAGGGTGGATAGCTTAGTCGGGATATTTTCCAGCCTCTTTCCCTGATACTCGTATGCTATACAGAGACTAATCGGATCCAAACCCGTTAATATGTCAAGTTTTGTTATGGCCAGATGGGTCATTCCATTGATGCGGGCCGAATATCTGACAACAACCAGGTCCAGCCAGCCACACCTGCGTCGCCTACCAGTGGTGGCACCAAATTCCTGCCCTCTTTCCTGAAGGTAATTGCCAGTCTCATCAATGAGCTCGCTCACAAATGGACCGGCACCAACGCGAGTTGAATATGCCTTTACAATACCAACAATACTGTCCAATCGCTTTGGCCCTATTCCTGTTCCAACACACGCAGTTGCTGCTACAGGGTTGGAAGAGGTAACAAAAGGATAGGTACCATGGTCAACATCTAAATGTGTCCCTTGGGCACCTTCGAAAAGGATGTTTTCCTTGCTTCTCATTGCCTCATCAAGTTCCGTAGAGACATCAACAATAAAGGGGGAAAGCTCATGGGATAGTGAGAGACATCTTTCTAGTATGGGCTCATATTCCAGCGCTTCGCATCCAAAAAGATTTGTTAGATAGAAATTTTTCTCGCTGAGATTTGCCTTGAGTTTCTCCTCTAATATATCCGGTTCTGTTAAATCAATGGCCCTTATCCCTACCCTGGCTGCCTTATCTTCATAGCACGGACCTATACCTCTTCCAGTAGTCCCGATCTTGGCCTTTCCCTTTGCCTTTTCACGGGCTATATCAATGGCCTTGTGGTAGGGCATTATCAAATGAGCCCGCTCGCTTAAACCCAGCCTCTTAGGGCTAATGGCTACTCCTTTATCAAGTAGTCCCTGTATCTCCTCCAAAAGGACCTCAGGGTCTACGACTACCCCGTTACCTATAAGACATCTCGTGTCTGGATAAAGGATCCCGGAAGGCACAATGTGGAAGATACTCTGCTCACCATGTACCACAAGTGTATGTCCTGCGTTATTTCCTCCTTGAAATCTAACTATCCTATTTGCATGAGCACTGAGAAGATCAACCACCTTCCCCTTTCCTTCGTCACCCCACTGGGTGCCAATAACAACGACATTAGCCATGTTTTTCTACCTCAAACAGATTTAACCTCGTCCATGCCCTCCTTACAAATAACGCAGAGACCGGGCACCTGATTATGAATCCTTAGACCTGAAGAAATCCTTTATATTTATGACCTTTGGTGTATCCTTCTTTCGCGCTTCCTCGCCTCTAATGTTCTTAATCTTCTCTATGTGTTCCCTTAATTCTGAATTCTCTTCCAAGATCTCCTCTATTTGATGGTCAAATTGCTTTAAAGAACTCACAAGTTCCGGGGTATCAATAGAAAAATCAAAGAAAGAGGCAATGAGAGTAATAATCCTGATTACAACCCTAAGATTGGTACCCCTCAGGTATAAAGGGGAGTGGCCCCAAAGCCCGATAAAGGGGCAGCTTTCTTTTTCCGCCCTTTGCATAATAAGAGAATGTATCCCGGAGGGACCTTCATACTCAATCAGATGAATGCCTTTTTTGATAAGAACCTCTTTCCACTCCTCAGAAGAATAAACTCCGGATACTACGGCCTCGGTGTGAAGGACATCATCATACATCCCCCCAAGGCTGATGATAAGAGAAACACCCCATTGTTTACGTAGGTGAAACAAGGTCTGAACAAAGGTGGGCCATCTATAATCTGGCTCTTGGGCCTTTAAGAGGATAAGATCATGTTCCCCTTCCTTGTTAGGGCAGAAATAGAAAGATATCCTTTCTAGATTGAGACCCTCAAGCCTTCCCTCCTTGATAGTAATAACCGGTCTGTTTTGCGTAAACTGGTAAAAATGGTCTGGGTCTATTTCAGCAACCAGCGTAGCCCTTTTTTTTTGAATAATGTACTCAATTGACTTCAGGGCGATATTGCCACCATTTGACCAACCGCCAAATCCGGCAATTAGCACTGGGTTATGTAATGGAGGCGCTTGATAAAATGTGACAAGATCTTCAGCCATAACTCGATACTCTCTCAATATTGCTCTTATGTCAATATGGCTTTCATTTACAATTACTGCTGATGCCTAACTGCTTACATTATCCTTAACGAATGAACCTATTTTTTCTACAACATATTCAATCTGCTCATACCGTAACTCTGGATAAACCGGCAAAGCAATGGTTCTTGCTGCCGCCTCGATGGAAACAGGGCAATCCTCTGGGCGATAACTCAAATACCGAAAACATTCCTGAATATGAAGAGGAACTGGGTAATAAATCTCGCACCCTATCCCTTGATTGGTTAGATATGTCTTTAGTTCGTCTCTCTTTTGACTGATCTTTATTACAAATTGATTATATATGTGTCTTCCTTCGCTCTCAAAAGGGAATTCGATCTGTTCAATACCTTTTCTGGCAAATAGCTCTCTGTAAAGGCGCGCATTCTCTCTTCTTTTTCCGGTCCACTCATCAAGATAATTGAATTTTACCAGGAGAATTGCTGCCTGAAGGTCATCCAACCTGAAACATCCCCCGACAACCTTGTGGTGATATTTTGGTTGAGATCCATGGACCCTCATTATCTTAAGCCGTTGAAATGCTTCATCATCATTTGTGGTAACCATGCCCCCATCCCCAAAGGAGCCAAGGTTTTTCGAGGGGAAGAAAGAAAAACAACCATAGTCACCCATGGAGCCCGCTCTTTTCAACGACCCATCACTAAATCTGTATTCTGCTCCAATAGCCTGAGCTGCATCCTCAATAATTGCTATCCCTAATGACTTAGCCACTGCCATAATGCTGTCCATATCTGCACACTGCCCAAAGAGATGAACAGGCATTATCGCCTTTAATCGAGACCTCTCTTTGGCATTCATAGTGGAAATCTTTTTCTCTAATTTCTCCGGATCAATATTATAGGTAAGATGGTCTATGTCTACAAAAACAGGAATAGCGCCTAATCTGGCAATTGAACCAGCGGTGGAAAAAAAGGTGTAAGGAGAGGTAACTACCAGATCTCCAGGACCAATACCGGCACTCATCAGGGATATGAGCAGGGCATCGGTGCCTGATGAAACCCCTACTGCATACCTCGCCTGAGTGTAAGCGGCTATCTTATTTTCCAATTCTTCTGCCTTCGGCCCAAGAATAAACCTCTGTGATTCATAAACCTCCATAGTAGCTGCTATGACCTGTTCTTTAATGGTCTCATACTGTGCCTTTAAATCCAGTAATGGTATATTCAATCCTGATCCTCCCTATTATGGGGTCAGGCCTTGACATTTGACATAATAGCTTCTATACGCGTTAAGGAATATATTTTTTTGAACTCATGTCAAATGTCAAGGCCTGACCCCTGATCATCAATTCACCAGGTTAGAAACAGGTACTATCTCAGTCTCATTGTTGAGGGTCGCCTGGTATCTCTTTAATAGCTTAAGGGTATCTCTGTGGGGATGGCCAATGCCTATAGCCCAGCCTCTGTGTCTTGACAGACTCAGTAGCCTCTCCATCTGTATTTTGAGCGCGCTTTCCGAGAGACCATTATCCAAGAATATATCCCTGTTGGCTGTTCTAAGGGCCATCTTTTTTGCAACCTTATATGCCACACTATTGGCAGTTGTTTTGCTATCAATAAAGTAAAGGCCTCTTCTTTTCAACTCACCCAGCACTATCATCATCTTCTCCCCACTCTCTGTAAATCTCGATCCCATATGATTATTAACACCAGCAGCAAAAGGTATCTGCCTCAAATTTCTATCAAGCACCTCCAAAATCGTTTCTCTATCCATGGATACCAGCAAGACCCCGTCTCCCGGGTTAATGGCAGGATATCCAATGGGTTCCAAAGGAAGATGAAGCATTATTTCCCGCCCCTCTTTCCTGGCCTTTTGCGCAATCAATCTCGTATAAGGCGCAAAGGGTAAAACGGAAAAGGTAAGGGGCAAATCAAGGTTCATAAAGGCGCGTGCAAGGGAACTATCATAGCCTAAATCATCTATTATGATACTGATCTTGGGACATGACAAACGACGAGGGGCCTTATACCTGTCTACTATAATTCTCAGTCTGTGAGTATAGAGACCGTTACGATAAATATTGTAGACTATTTCATTGTCTGATTCTCTCTCTATCCTAATTTGTACCGGTATCTTTAGATTAGAAATCCTGCTTCTAATTTCCTTTCCCGTGTTTAAAAGTGAACGCCGATGTGGGATCCTTGCTTCTATACTGTTGAAATCCCAATTATAGCTGCCTTTCTGTCTTGGAAGCACGGATATAAAGAGTATTTTCTTTTGGGATACCCCCATCGCATAGAATGCATCGGAAATGGCCTTATCTATGAGGTAAATTTCTTTCGCTAATTGCTTTGAAGGGGCGGATACCTCCTCAAATGGGAAGGGAGACGTTTTTTTATCCAGTCTTGAGACATAGCCTATCAACAGGGCAACACTGATGGCTATTAATCCAAGGCCAACAAGGGCGAGACTAAGCTTCCTCTTCTTCTCGTTTTTTGATCCAACCATGTAAGGTTCATACTCATTTTTGGGTCTGTCCGCTCTCCACTTTGGAGAGAATGTTCCAGGATTGAAGTATTTGTATCGCACTTCTTAACTGATTGTCATTATCGATACGTTTTTGGATGTCGGATCTTTCATCTGGAGAGATTTTACTCTCTTCTTCCTCCTTGAGCTCCGGGGTCTCCTTTTCAATATGGCCCTCCAAATCCTTTTCTCTTATGGCATGAGGTTTTTTTCCTATAGGTTTTTCCTTTGGTGGCATAAAGGCAACCTTTATATCCGGTTCAATACCACTTGCCTGTATCGATCTTCCGCTTGGAGTATAGTATATTGCCGTGGTAAGGCGCAAGCCTGAGCCATCTGAAAGGGGGAAAAGGGTCTGCACAGACCCCTTTCCAAAGGTAGCAGAGCCTAAGAGGAGGGCCCTCTTGTTGTCCTGTAATGCCCCTGCTACTATTTCTGATGCGCTGGCGCTCCCCTCATTAATCAAGACAACCAAAGGATATCCTCGGGGCTTGCCATTCTTGTGGGCAATACTTTTTTCTTCCTTGTTATCCCGGCCCTTGATAGAAACAATTAACCCTGACTCAAGAAACTCATCAGCTACCTTTACCGCCTGAGATAGCAATCCACCGGGGTTGTTTCTTAAATCCAGAATCAGGCCCTTCAACCTTTTCTTGCTCTCCATCTCTTCTAAAGCCTTCAAAAGCTCTTGACCAGTATTGCTTTGGAAGTTAGAAATCCTGACGTAACCTAGATCGGAAGGAAGGAAAAACGAGCGAACGCTTTTTATAGGTATCACATCCCTGGTGATCAGAAAATCAATTGGTTTTTCTGCGCCCTTCCTTCTGATAGTCAGCCTGATCTTGCTACCCTTAGGCCCCCGAATAAATTTAACTGCCTCCATGATGGAAAAATCCTTTGTTGGCTTGCCTCCTATCATGATTATTTGGTCTCCTGCCTTTATCCCAGCCTTAAATGCAGGTGTCCCTTCAATAGGGGAGACTACAGTGAGAACATTGTCTCTGATGGTTATCTCAATCCCTACCCCAGAAAAGCTTCCCTTTGTCTCTATCATCAATTCCTTGTATTCTTCCTGACTCATAAAAAAGGAGTGAGGATCCAAGGTCCTGACCATCCCCTTTATGGCCCCATATATGAGCTCTTTTGGGTCTGTGGCTTCAACATAGTTTTTTTCAATCTTACGTAAAACGTCGGTGAGTACACCAATGTTCCTATACGTCTCTTTTGTGTCGGCCAAAACATCTTGATAACCATCGCTGGCTAGAAGTGAAAATATCAGACAGATGAAAATAAGTGCCTGATAAAAAAAATGATTGTGTTTCGTCTTTACCATTCCTTTTCTCCCTTTCTTGCTAAAATGTTAGCCTTTCGGTATAACCGTTCAGCCTCTGATTACATCTTGGTGTCTGCTGTTAAAACCCTATAAACTCGATGAACTCAACAAACACTAGTCCATTTTAAGCCATCTTTCGGGGTCAAGATGATCTCCTCCTCTTCTTATTTCAAAATATATCCCTGGTCCCACATGCCAACCAAGATCTCCTACGAGACCCACTACTTCTCCGCCTGAAACCATCTCTCCCTTTTCCTTTACTCTCTCCTCAAAGTGGGCAAAGATAGTAAAATAATGGGATCCATGGTTAATAATCATCATCTGTCCATATCCTTTAAACCATCCGGAGTAGTCTATCCTGCCAGGGAAAATTGATCTAATCTCCTCCCCTGGAGAACCCTTAATGTATATCCCTTTTCTATGCATAAATGGATTGGACCCAAATTGTTTGATATCTCTCAGTATCTTTCCCTCTATGGGTCGCGGTAATTTACCTTTCATTTCAGCAAATCCTTTTGTTAAAAGCCTTTCCTTTTCCTCCGTCTCTAAATGCACCATGGTCTGATTAAGGGCTTGGGCAGCCTCTTTTAGTTCCTCAACCGCTTTTGCATAAAATTCCTTCTCCCTATGTACCTTCATTAACAAAAAAACTTTTTTTTCAATAGATTTTTCAAGCAGGGCCATCCTTCTACCCTTGGCTTTTTTCAACGCCTCAATGGTAGCCATATTTTCCTTGAGCACCTCCAACTCTCGCTCAACTTGGCTCATGTGTCTGTCCAGCATATCCAGAATCTGTCTGTCCTGATCCATAATAGCCTTCATATACTTTATTGTCTTCTGAAATTCTTGTGGAGTAGCAGAGGGAACAAGAACTCCTACATATCCAGGCCTCCCAAACTTATAGAAGACTACTAACCGCTCTTTTAAATATTCCTTGACAGCACGGGAAGATCGGTTTAGTTGCTGAATCCTTCTCTGGCCACCCTGGACCTCCTTAGAAACCTTTCTTATCTGGCTCGATAATCCCCTTAGTGACTCCCTGTTTGCGGCCACATCTTTCTCTGACCTTTCTATCTCCTCCAAGATGCCCTTCTCCTTAATGTCAACACTTAGCAGTTCTCCTTGCTGTTCCAGAAGTTCCTTTTCTATCTGCTCAATTTGGGAGCGAGTAATTTCGACAGGAGATCTCTGTTCCGCTTCTGAGACATCTAGAAAGAAAAGAGCAAAAATAACGGCACATAGTACAGAAAAGGATGATAGGGAACCTTTGATTTTCGGATTCATGTTCTAAAAAAGCGACCCAAGGATATAGTGCTTCCAATAAAACCAATAATAATACTCATAAGTAACAAAAAAAGTGTAAATTGAGGCGAAAGAAAGATGATATCAAGAGAAGCAAATCCAATTCCAAGGTCTACTTTGGTTATGGCTGTTATATAGACCAAAAAAAGAATGATGAGGGCGAGTGAGCCACCAAGAAAGCCTTGGATTGATCCCTCAATCAGAAAGGGGATCTTTACAAAGCGATTGGTTGCGCCTACCAACTTGAGTATTTCGATCTCATCCTTCCTGGAATAGATAGTCAGTTTTATTGTATTGGTGATAACAAAAAGGGCTGCCAAGAAAAGCAATCCTCCAAAAACAATGCCAATTAACTTTATTGCCTCCATTATGGCCTGAAATCTTTTTATCCATTCCTGACTGTATTGTACCTCATCAACACCATCAATTGTCTCCATCCTTGTTTTCATTTGGTAAGGAAGAGAGTCCCCGGTCTTATCTCTCGAAAGAATGATCTCAAGGGAGGCAGGGAGCGGATTCTCCTCTAAGCCATCAAGCAGTCCTGCTTTGCCTCCGAGCTGCCTCCTAAGAGTCTCCATAGCGTCATCCTTGGAAATAAACCTCTTGATAGTCACCCCAGGAAAATGAAGCAATTCTTTTTCTATGCTTTCAAGCACAACCCTTTCTGGCGTCCCTTTGAAATAAATAGACATGGTCAGTGGTCTTCCCCACTCCTCTGTCCAATGATTGAGATTTACGAAAACAAGAATAAAGGCATCAAAAATAAGGAATGCTATGACCATTGTGCCCACACCTACCAGATGGACTAAGCGGTTATCAAAGATATTTGCCAGGGTCTGCCTGACAAAATAACGAAAGAAGGTAATCTTCATCTATACTATCCTGCCTTTATTGAGAGTGACTATTCTTCTCCTTGTATCCTTTAGCAACTCTTGGCTATGGGTTGCCACGATTACTGTTGTACCCCTGATATGTATCTCTTTTAAAAGGGCCATTATCTCCATGGTTAGATCGGGGTCAAGGTTTCCTGTAGGCTCGTCGGCTAAAAGAATTAAAGGATTATTGATTATTGCCCGGGCAATAGCAACTCTCTGCTGTTCACCGCCTGAAAGCTGAGGAGGATAGTAGCCTTCCTTGTTTGCCAAACCCAGATACCTGAGTGTCTGATGAACCTTTCTGCGAATCATAGGTAGCGGAAAACCCATTATCTCCAGAGCCAAGGCTACATTCTCAAACACATTGCGCCTTGGAAGCAACTTAAAATCCTGAAACACTACTCCTATTCTTCGACGTAGAAATGCAAGCTCCCTATCGTTGATCCTATTAAGGTTTCTTCCATCGACCAATGCATGCCCGCTGCTTGGTTTCTCTGTACAGAAAATTATCTTTAACAGTGTGGTCTTTCCTGCACCACTAGGTCCTGTTATGAAAACAAAGTCTCCCTTCTCTACTGTCAAGCTTACATCTATGAGTGCCGGGTTTTTTGACCCAAAGCTTTTATAAACATTGAAGAGCTGGATCATCCGCCCGCCACCTTTTCAGATTCTGAAAAATGGGTTTCAGATACATTAGGTTAGTCAACCACTTTTAACCTATAAAAATACTGGCAGGATGTATACGGGGTTAGCAGTTTAGGGTTTGTCTCAAAAACCTATTTCACTTGGCGTATTCAATGGCCCTGGTTTCTCTTATTACTGTTACCTTAATCTGTCCAGGATAGGTAAGGTCTTTTTCTATCTTTTTTGCTACCTCACTGCATATCATTGTCGACTCAAAATCATCTACCTTATCACTCTCCACTATTATCCTCAGCTCTCTCCCTGCCTGGATTGCATAGGACTTAGTAACACCTTTAAAAGAGGTGGCTATCTTTTCCATGTCTTCCAACCGCTTCACATACGACTCAAACATCTCCCTCCTGGCACCAGGCCTCGCACCAGATAGGGTGTCAGCTGCCTGAAGAAGCACATCCATAACAGAGGTAGCCTGGACATCCTCATGGTGAGCGGCTATGGCATGAACCACCTGATCAGACTCACCATATTTCTTGGCTAGGTCTGCGCCTATCATTGCATGTGCCCCTTCTACCTCATGGTCTACTGCCTTACCGATATCATGGAGAAGCCCGATTCTTTTGGCCTGTTTTTCGTCTACCCTTAACTCAGCTGCCATTATGCCACACAAGAAGGCAACTTCAATAGAGTGTTGCAGAACATTTTGGGCATAACTTGATCTATATTTTAACCGGCCAATTAATTTAATCAATTCTGGATGGATACCATGAAGGCCGATATCAAAAGTTGCCTGTTCCCCAGCCTCTTTGACGTCTGTCTCGACCTCTCTGCTCACTCTTTCTACGACCTCCTCAATCCTGGCCGGGTGAATCCTGCCGTCCTCAATTAGTCTCTCTAAGGCCACCTTGGCCACCTCTCTCCTCATCGGATTAAACCCTGACAGCACCACAGCCTCCGGCGTATCATCAATTATAAGATCAATTCCCGTGGCCGCCTCTAGGGCTCGAATATTTCTGCCTTCTCTTCCAATAATCCTCCCCTTCATCTCATCATTCGGTAGATTAACCACGGATACACTCTCTTCAGCCACATAATCACTAGCATATCTCTTAATGGCCAGGGCCAAAATCTCCTGTGCCTTTCTATTTGAGATCTCTCTTGTGTCAGCCTCTATTTTCTTTATGAGTTTGGAGGCCTCATGACGTGCCTCTGATTCCATGGAAGATATGAGCATCTCTTTAGCTTCTGGTGCTGAGATCCCGGCAATTCTCTCCAGTTTCCGCCTCTCTTCTTCAATAAGGCTGTTGAATTCCCCCTCCTTCTTCTTTAGATCGTTCTCCCGATTCTCTAAGACCGCTTCTTTTTTAGCAGTTAGTGATTCTCTTTGCTCGAGTTGCTCTATCTTCCTATCTAAGGTCTCCTCTTTTTGGAACAGTCTTCTTTCCTGGCCCTGGAGTTCTTTTCGTCTTGACCTCGTCTCCTCCTCAAAATCGAGTTTCATTTGGTAAAGCTTGTCTTTGGCCTGGAGCTGCGCCTCTTTTTTGATTGTTTCTGCCTGCCTGCTGGCTTCAAGGACAACCTTCCTCGAATACTCCTCTGCGGAATCAAGCTTGCTATCTGCCATTTTTTTTCGGACGATGATACCAATCACCGCCCCTGCTACGATTCCTGCCAGTGCAACAACAACTAACTGAGTGACCAACATATTGTCATCACCGCCTTTTATTCTTTTAGGATTTATTCTAAGGATAAGAGAGGGGCTGATAGAGGCTTAGCGAAATGATAAATAATCGATACTAATTACATAAATGGTAACTTCAAGGGGTTTGAAAATTGCGTCCCTGTTAACCTTCATACGAGTTATTTCTTATAAAAGTTACACACGCTCGCGCTATTTCTACCAAAGATAGGTCTTCACCTGTTTTATTATAAAATCCAATGGCAATCTATTCCTCAGCCTTAGGCTATCAGTCCTCTCTTTATTTTCCCCCGCTCCAATGCCGTGTCAGTAGTCCTTTTTGGACCTAAACTTGCTTAGGTGGGCGTTCTGTTACCCTATTAGGTCTTTTTTCGATATCTAAAAAACACACAAGGGCAAGGGGGAACTCCCTTTTTCGTTAGTGTTGACCCAAAACCTTCCACCAATCACGAACATAGCAGGGGAGTGATTTAGTTTAACATCGTATTCAAGCTTTGTATTAACCTCTGAGACCTGTTATTGACTTCGGCTAATAGATCCTCCTTTTCTTTAATGACCTGAAAATAATCGCCTGCAATATCAAGAGCAGCTAAAATAGCTGTCTTATCATCAGATAGTCCCCTTTTAGAATCGTCTATCTCTCTCAATTTCTTGTCCACGTATGCTGCCACCTTCAGTATCTGTTTCCTATCATCAGGGCCTCTTAGGGCATACTCCTTATCCCTTATTTTGATTTTAACCTTCTCGCCCATGGGATCCTTCTTATAAGGTCATGAATTGAATTCTTCTATTTTTTCTAAAAGAGTTGCTATTCTTTTTCGTACCAAATCTCTATCAGCCTTTAACATCTCTATCTGTTTAGTAAGTGAGCCGATCTTTTCCCCTTGGCCTTGAACCCTCTTCTCTAAGTTAATCTTCTCCTGTTTAAGAGAGTTCGCGAACGAGATGAGTGATTCAATCTTCTGCTCTAATAGACCAAATTGTTCTAATTCATCCAATCCCATATGGATCTTCAAATCTTCTAATGTTCTTAGTATATCTTTTTTTGAAAGAAAGTCAAGTGATAAAGAAATAAGGTGATGTCCTAATTTGAAATAATAATTTTTGGGGCTTTAGATAACTAAAGCTCTGTTTTTTAAAAAAAGATGCAAAAGTATCAAAAAAAGCTTGCAAATGCTTCTGATAAATGTTAAGATACAAATTAAATATGATTTTGATGAAATAATTGTTGATTTAATAAGCTTCATTTGCTACAATTATATTAAA